>NZ_JBQKUH010000004.1:0-153593 GCF_054968485.1 Leisingera sp. G5_S3_59_S7 | reverse complement strand
CGCGGGACGGCGCGGTGCCTGCGGTGCTGGCGCTGGGGCTGGGCCTGACGGTGCTGGCCGCCATCGGCCAGATCGACGGCAACATGCGCCGGGCGATTGCCGGCAACCTGCCGGATGTGGCACCGAGCTATTTCTTTGTCGATATCCAGCGCAGCCAGATGCCCGCGTTCCTGGAACGGGTAGAGAATGATCCCTCTGTCACGCGTGTGGAGAACGCGCCGATGCTGCGCGGGGTGCTGACCCGGATTAACGGCCAGCCGGCCACCGAGGTTGCGGGCGATCACTGGGTGGTGCGCGGCGACCGCGGCATCACCTATGCCGCCGCCCGGCCCGACAGCACCGAGGTCACCGCCGGCACGTGGTGGGCTGAGGATTATTCGGGTGATCCGCAAATCAGCTTTGCCGCCGAGGAGGCCGAGGAACTGGGGCTTAGCCTGGGCGACACGCTGACGCTGAACATCCTGGGCCGCGACATCACCGGTACCATCACCAGCTTCCGCAACGTGGATTTCTCCACTGCGGGCATGGGCTTTGTGATGGTGCTGAACGAGGCCGCGCTGGCCGGCGCGCCGCACAGTTTCATCGCCACCGTTTATGCCGAGGAGCAGGCGGAGGCGGCGATTCTGCGCGATCTGGCGCGCGAGATGCCGAATATCACCGCGATCCGGATGCGCGACGCCATCGACCGGGTGTCGGACATCCTGCGCCAGCTGGCCGCCGCCACCGCCTATGGCGCCGCGGCGACGCTGCTGACCGGGTTTCTGGTGCTGTTGGGCACGGCAGCAGCTGGCGAGCCTGCGCGCCGCTATGAAGCCGCGCTGCTGAAAACGCTGGGCGCGCCGCGCAAGCAGATCCTGGCAAGCTTTGCCCTGCGCTCTGCCCTTCTTGGGGCGGCCGCCGGGCTGGTGGCGCTGGCGGCAGGCATTGCCGGGGCCTGGGCGATCAACGCCTATGTGTTCGAGACGGGATACACGGTGATCTGGCCGAATGCGCTGATGGTCATATCCGGCGGGGTGCTGACCACGCTGCTGGCCGGGCTGGCCTTTGCGCTGCGGCCGCTGGCCGCCAAACCGGCCCGCATCCTGCGGGCCCGCGAATGATCAGCTCTGCGGCGGCGGCGTCAGCGGGCGCCGCAGGAGACCGGCTGCAGGATGCGCAGCAGGTCGTGGTTGTCGCAGACCAGCGATTCCAGCGAAATGTCGTCCAGCGAGGCGTAGAACGCCTGCGCAGCATCGGCCAGCGCCACCTTCAGGCGGCAGGCATCCGACAGCGGGCAGGTGTTGTCCGCATCAGCAAAGCACTCGACCATCGGCAGGTTGCCCTCGACATCACGGAACACGTCGCCGATCCGGATCTCTGCCGCGGGTTTTCCGAGGTTCATGCCGCCGTTGCGGCCGCGCTGGGTGGCCAGATAGCCAAGCTGGCTCAGCTGGTTGATCACCTGCGCCAGGTGGTTTTCCGAGATATTGCAGCATTCGGCGATCTCGGCCTTGGTCACCAGGCGGTCTTCATGGGCGGCGCAATACATCAGCAGCCGCACGGCAATGTTGGTCCTTTTGGTAATCCGCATGGGTTGCTCCCGCAGCTATGGTGCATCGCTTATTGCACAACAGCGGAAAAAGCGGTTTGACATACATCAATAACCGGAATTGCGGCAGAAAGGCGCGGCGAATGACGGCTCCATACTTCTTTGGCTACGGCAGCCTGGTGAACACGGCGACACATGGCTATGGCGGCGCACAGCCTGCCCGGCTGCGCGGCTGGCGGCGTGCCTGGGTGCATACAGATCTGCGCGAGGTGGCGTTTCTGTCGGCGGTGCCCTGCGCCGCCAGCACCATCGGCGGGCTGATTGCCGAGGTGCCCGGAGCCGACTGGGCGGCGCTGGACGAACGCGAGTTCGCCTATGACCGGCTGCCCGCATCGGACAAGGTGCAGCACGGGCTGGAGGGCGCGCCGGAAATTTCCGTCTATGCCGTGGCCGCGGACAAGCAGAACGGCGTCACTGAGCAGCATCCGATTCTGCTGAGCTACCTGGACGTGGTGCTGCAGGGCTATTTGCAGGTGTTCGGCGAAGCTGGCGTGCAGGATTTCATCGCCACCACCGACGGCTGGGGCGCCCCCCTCCTGGACGACCGGGCGGCGCCGCGCTATCCGCGCCATCAGCGTCTGAGCCGGGCGGAGCGCGCGCTGTTCGATGATCTGATCGACAGCACCGGCGCGCGCAGGATAAGCTCCGCTCATGATTGAGCAGTGTCTTTTGTACCTCAGGCGGATGGCCCGCAAGCTCTGGTTCCGGGTGGTTCTGATTTCCATACTCTCGCTGCTGGCGCTGCTTTTGGCGCCGCTGGCCAAACCGCTGCTGCCGGACAGCCTGAGCGAGGACTTCGGGCGCGAGGCGGTGCTGCCGGTGCTGACGATCCTGGCGTCGGGCATGCTGGCGGTCACCACCTTTTCGCTAAACGTCATGGTCAGCGCCTACCGCACAGCCGCCTCGATGGCGACGCCGCGGGTCTACCGGCTGCTGCTGGAAGATACCGTGACCCACCGGGTGCTGGCGACATTCGTGGGCGGGTTCATCTATTCGCTCAGCGGGGTGATCCTGTTCCGGGCCTGGTATTACACGCCCGAGGGCGCCCTGGTGGTGTTCGGCATTACCATCATTGTCGTGGTCCTGATTGTCGGCGCAATCCTGCGCTGGATTGACCACCTGTCGGGGCTTGGCAGCATGGACCATACGCTGCGGCTGATCGAGACCCGGACCCGCGACAGCATGCGCGCGCGCCTCGACGCGCCCTGCCTCGGCGGCCAATGCGCTGACAGCAGCGGTGTTCCCGCCGATGCGGTGGCCATCCCGGCCGCCCGCAGCGGCTTTGTCCGCTTTGCCGGGATGGCCCAGCTGGACGAGCTGGCCGAGGAGACCGGCACCGAGATCACCCTGGCACGGGCTCCCGGCGAATACATCCTGCGCGGCCAGCCGGTGGCCTGGGCCGCAGGCGGGGACAACGATTTCTGCAAGGCGGCCTCGAAGGCGATCGACATCGGCGACGTGCGCAGTTTCGATCAGGACCCGTCCTTCGGCCTCACCCTGCTGGCGGAGACGGCCCAGCGGGCGCTGTCGCCCGGCATCAACGATCCGGGCACCGCGATAGAGGTGATGGGACGGCTGGGGCGGCTGCTGTGGGAAAACATGCCCGCCGATGAGATCAGCAGCACCCGGAAGCCGGATTTCCCGAACGTGAAAGTGCCGCCGGTGACGGCGCGCCACCTGCTGCGCTGCGCCTTCCCGCCGATTGCCCGCTGCGGCAGCGATTCCCCCTCGGTGATGGGCTGGATGCACAAATCGCTGGAGGAGCTGGAACACCACTCCAACCCGGAAATGGCCAAGGCCGCAGCGGAAATGCGCGAGGAGCTGGGCACGGGCGGCAACGGCTGACCCGCAGCCCGGGCAGTCGGCTGTTGCGCTGCTGTCCCGCGGCGCCCTCCCGCCTGTTCAGGCGCAGGCAAGCTGCACCTCCCTCAGTTGGGCATGGCACCGCGCACCCGCGCGGCGCCCGGCCCTACCGCAGGGGATGCATCTGCGATGCAGCTCCGGCGGGCGGGAGCGCTGCCGCGGCCTTCCGGCAAAGCGGCACGAAAAAGGGCGGAGCCCATGGCTCCGCCCTTATATCTATCCTTGCTTGGAGCCGCCTCAGCCGCGCGCCCGGACCTTTTCCATCAGCGCCAGCAGCGCCGACATGTCGGGGCCGCGCTCCATGCCGGTGACGGCCTTCCTGAGCGGCATGAACAAGCCCTTGCCCTTGCGGCCCGTCGCTTCCTTGACTGCGGCGGTCCACTTGCCCCAGCTTTCGCTGTCGTAGGGGCCTTCGGGCAGCAGCGCCATCGCTTCTGCGATGAAGTCCTTGTCCTCATCCGCCACCAGCGGCTCGGCACCATCGCGGCAGAGCTCCCACCAGCCGGCCAGGTCTTTGAGCGTGGTGATGTTTTCCTTGGCCATGTCCCAGAAGGCGGCCTGTTTCTCCGCCGGGACGCCCAGCGCGTCCACGCGGGCCTGCACCGCTGCCAGCGGCAGCGACTGCAGGTAGCGGGCGGTCAGCGGATACAGATCCTCGACATCGAACTTGGTCGGCGCTGCGCCAAAGCGGTTGATGTCGAAGCCCTCGATCAGCTCTGCCATCTCCGAGCGCAGTTCTACCGGGTCAGAGGAGCCCAGGCGCGCCATCAGGCTGAGGAGCGCCATCGGCTGCACGCCGGCTTCGCGCAGATCGCGCAAGGCAAGCGTGCCCAGGCGCTTGGACAGCGCCTCGCCCTGCGGGCCGGTCAGCAGCGAGTGGTGCGCGAAGGAGGGCACGGAGCCGCCCAGCGCCTCGATGATCTGGATCTGGGTGGCGGTGTTGGTCACGTGGTCCGAGCCGCGCACCACATGGGTCACGCCCATTTCGGTGTCGTCCACAACCGACGCCAGGGTGTACAGGAACTGGCCGTCGCCGCGGATCAGCACCGGGTCGGAGACCGAGGCCGCGTCGATGGAAATATCACCCAGGATGCCGTCGGTCCACTCGATCCGCTCATGGTCCAGCTTAAAGCGCCAGACGCCGTCGCCGCGCTCGGCGCGCAGGTTGGCCTTCTCCTCGTCCGACAGGGCCAGCGCGGCGCGGTCGTAGACCGGCGGCTTGCCCATGTTCAGCTGCTTCTTGCGCTTCAGATCCAGCTCGGTCGGGGTCTCGAACGCCTCGTAGAAGCGGCCGATTTCACGCAAGCGGTCGGCGGCGGCGAAGTAGCGGTCGAGGCGCTCGGACTGGCGCTCCACCTTGTCCCAGGTCAGGCCCAGCCATTCCAGGTCCTGCTTGATGGCATCGACGTATTCTTCCTTGGACCGCTCCGGGTCGGTGTCGTCGATGCGCAGGATGAAGGTGCCGCCGGCCTTGCGGGCGATCAGGTAGTTCATCAGCGCGGTGCGCAGGTTGCCGACGTGGATATAGCCGGTCGGCGACGGGGCAAAACGGGTGGTGGTCATCTCGGATCTCCTGTTGCCTTGCCCCTTGTCACATGGGCGGCGGATTGTCCAGTTTCACAGGTGTTAACGCGTCTCCGGCGCGTGCCTGCGGCGCGAGTATTTGGGGAAAGATGAACGCCTGGCAGTCACTCAGGCTGCACCGGCCAGATTGCGTTCAAATCTTTCAACCCTGCGCGGATCAGTTCGGCCAGGACCTCCAGGTCGATATCGGCGAGCTTGTTCACATAGAGGCAGCTTTTGCCCAGCTTGTGCTTGCCCAGGCGGGAGAGGATGGCGCCGTAATCCTGATAGCCCGGCATGATGTAGATAGAGTGGCGTGCTTTCCGCGGCGAGAAGCCGGTGGCGAGGAAATCGCCCTCGCGCCCCGAGGCATATCGGTAATGGTAGCGGCCATAGCCGATGATCGACGGGCCCCACAGACGCGGTTCAAACCCGCTCACCCGGCGGAACAGCGCATCCAGCTGCTGCGCCTCCGCCGCCTTGCGGGCCGGTTCGACGCTGGCGAGAAATGCCACAACGCTTGCCCCGGTCGGGACGGTTTTGTTCTGGGTCATGACGGGGCCTCCTGACCGCATCCTAACCCGCATCACGGGATTGTTTACAGCCCGCTGCCGCCGGAGCGCTAGGGTATGGCCAGTCCAACTCCACCGGAGGTTATGCCATGACTGTTTCCCTGTCCCGCCGCGCCGCCTTGGCCGGTGCTGCCGCCCTGCCCCTTGCCGGGGCTGCCGCGCCCCTGCTGGCCGGTGCCCATGGCGGCCGAGCCGAAGCGCCGGTTGCCCATTCGTTCAAACTGGCAGAGATGCCGGTCACCACCCTTCTGGATGCGTCAGCGCAGCGGGAGGGGCCGAAACCGATGTTCGGGGCAGCGGCCAGCGATGCGGAGTTTGCGCGGGTTTCAGCCGAGAATTTCATTTCCGACGAGACCCTGCAGTTCTATTTCACACCCACTCTGGTGGATACCGGAGGGGAACTGGTGCTGTTTGACACCGGGCTGGGCAATGGCGGCATTGCCAAGGCGCTGGCCGCGGCCGGGGTGACGCCGGATCAAATCAATGTTGTGGTGATCACCCACATGCACCCCGACCATATCGGCGGGCTGATGACAGACGGCGCGCCGACGTTTTCCAATGCCCGATACGTGACGGGGGCCGAGGAGTACAATTTCTGGTCCAAGAGGGAAGCTGGCGACCGGGTCGGCGACCTGGTGGCCAAGAATGTGACGCCGCTGGCGGAGAAGACCGATTTCATTGATGACGGGGCCAGTGTGGCTCCGGGGATCACCGCAATGGCCAGCTTTGGCCACACGCCTGGGCATATGTGCTACATGCTGGAGAGCGGCGGGCGGCAGCTGCTGCTGACGGCGGATCTGGCCAACCATTATGTCTGGAGCTTTGCCCGCCCCGATTGGGCGTTCAGCTTCGATGTGGATGCAGAGGCCGCCAGCGCCTCGCGCCGCCGGGTGCTGGCGATGCTGGCAGCGGACAAGGTGCCAATGGTTGGCTATCACATGCCGTTCCCGGCTGCGGGCTTTGTCGAGACGCGCGGTGACGGCTTCCGCTATGTGCCCGTAAGCTATCAGCTGATGGGCTGACGGGGCGCGTTCAATAGCCGCTTTGCGGCCCGTATTTGCTGCCGTCGGTAAAGCGCGACAGGCGGAAGTCGTGCGGGTCCACAACGGGGGTGTCGCCGGTCACCAGGTCGGCGGCCAGTTTGCCTGCGGCCGGGCCGATGCCAAAGCCGTGGCCGGAAAACCCGGTGGCGATGAACAGGCCCGGCAGGCGGTCGGCCTGCGAGATTACCGGGATCCCGTCCGGGGTCACGTCGATCAGCCCGCCCCAGCTTTGCACCACATCGGCGCCCTGCAGCACCGGAAAGGCCTTTTGCGCTGCCGCCCAGCCGCTTTTCAGCGCCTTCTGCGACGGGGCCGGATCCAGCACCCGGCACAGCTCGAACGGGGTGGTCTGCTGCGGCTGCCAGCGGCGGGCCTGGGCCGCCTCCTCGCGCCAGCGGCTGGTGACGCGGAACTGCAGCGCGCGCCATTCGTGCCGCAGGCTGGGCAGGAACTTCCAGCCCAGGCGGAAGCTGTCAGGCACGATATCGACGATGTTCTCCAGCGCGTCCGAGACGGTGTAGCCGCCGTCGGCACGCTTGCGCAGGCCCAGGTTGCCGGTGCGCACCGCGGTCTCCGGCCCGCCCTGCACCGGCGAGGTGCGCAGGACCGAGTTGAGGACCTTCAATTGCGGCAGGCTGATACCCGCATTGCCCAGAAACAGCCGCGACCAGGCGCCGCCTGCCACCACCACCGCCGAACAGGCGACGCGGCCGCGTTCCGTCATCACGCCGCTGATGCGGCCAGCCGAGGTTTCGACGCTGCGCACGGCGCATTCCGTCATGATCTTGGCACCCGCGGCCTGGGCTGCGGTGGCGATTGCGTGGGTGGCCAGCTGCGGCTCGGCCCGCCCGTCCATCGGCGTCAGCAGCCCGCCGCAGGCTTTGGTCTGATGGCCGGGCATCAGCTGTGCCAGCTGCTGACCGCGCACCATGCGGGCGCCCTGCCCCCAGCCGTCGAGGTTGCGCAGCCAGCGCTCCAGCTGCGCCTCGCGCTTGGCGGTTTCCGCGGTGTAGAGGATGCCGGAACGGGTGAACCCGGTCTCCTGCCCGGTGCGCGCCGCCAGCCCCGCCCAAAGCAGCAGCGATTCCGCCATCAGCGGGAGTTCCCGCGGGTCGCGGCAGGAAATCCGCACCCATCCCCAGTTGCGCGAGCTTTGCTCACCCGCGATCTGCCCCTTTTCGCACAAAAGCACGGAGTGGCCGCGCTCAGCCAGCTCCAGCGCGGTGGCAGCGCCAATGATGCCGCCGCCGATCACGACGGCATCGACGGCCTTGGGCAGGGCCAGATTGGATTGGAAATGAGGCAGTCGCGGTCCAGGCATGAGGCCTCTATGCCCGCTGCGGAATCGCCGGTCCAGCGCACAGGCGACGCGCCCTGCGCCGCTTTGCGCCATTGTGATTTTTTCGCCGCATATCAGGACGTTACCGCCACCGGCAAGGGCCTGAAGGAGTCAAGGAAAGCGCGAAAAAGACCCGCGCTTTCAAGGGGTTAACGCGCGCCTCAGGTCGGGTCGCGCCAGCGGTTCACAATCGGGTAGCGGCGGTCCAGCCAGAACGACCGCGGCGTCAGCCGGGCGCCAGGCGCGGACTGGAAGCGTTTGTATTCGCTGATATAAAGCAGGTGTTCAACCCGTTTGGCCACGTCCCGGGAAAAGCCCGCCGCGACGCAATCTGCGATTGAGCCTTCCAGATCAACCAGGATTTCGAGGATCGCATCCAGTTCGGGGTAGTCCGGCAGGCTGTCGCTGTCTTTCTGATCATCGCGCAGTTCCGCCGAGGGCGGCTTGTCGATCACATTGGGGCGGATCACCTCGCCCTCCGGGCCCTTCATCCAGGGGCGGTGGTTGGCGTTGCGCCAGCGGCAGGTTTCAAACACGCGGGTTTTGTAGAGGTCCTTGATCGGGTTGTAGCCGCCATTCATGTCGCCATAGATGGTGGCATAGCCCACGGCCACTTCGGATTTGTTGCCGGTGGTCAGGAGCATCTCGCCGAACTTGTTGGACATGGCCATCAGCAGCAGGCCGCGCAGGCGGGACTGGATGTTTTCCTCGGTGATATCTTCATCGCGGCCGGCGAACAGCGGCGCCAGCGTGCTGGTGATTGCAGCCCGCGCCTCGCTGATCGGAACATAGTCATAGTGGACGCCCAGCGCCTTGGCGACGGCTTCGGCATCGTCGAGCGATTCCCGGCTGGTGTACTCGGACGGCAGCATCACGCAACGGACGTTTTCAGCCCCCAGCGCATCCACCGCAATGGCCGCGACAATCGCCGAGTCGACACCGCCGGACAGGCCCAGAAGCACCTTCTTGAAGCCGGTTTTACCCATGTAGTCGCGCAAGGATTCCACCATCACCCGGTAGTCCTGCTCCCATTCGTCCGGCAGATGCGCCTTTTCGCCCTCTTCCACGCGCCAGCCTTCCTCAGTGCGGATGAGGTCGAGCTGGGTGATGCATTCGTCAAACAGCGGCATCTGCACCGCCAGCGCGCCGCCCGGGTTCAAGGCGAAGGAACCGCCGTCAAACACCTGATCGTCCTGGCCGCCCACCATGTTCAGGTAGATCACCGGCAGATGGGTTTCGACCGCGCGCGCCACCATCATGTTGAAGCGCACTTCCATCTTGTTGCGGAAATAGGGCGAACCGTTGGGGATCAGCAGGAACTCGGCACCGGTTTCGGCCAGGGTTTCAGCCACATCCTCGTGCCAGCCGTCTTCGCAGATGGGGGAGCCGATGCGGGTGTTGCCGACGGCATAGGGGCCGCCCAGCGGCCCGGCCTCGAAGATGCGGACCTCGTCAAAGACGGTCTCGTTCGGCAGGTGGTGCTTGAGGCTGCGCGAGGCGATCTTGCCGCCTTTCAGGATCAGATAGGCGTTGTAAAGCCGGCCGCCCTCGACCCACGGCCCGCCGATCGCCAGCGCCGGACCATCGGCGCAATCCGCCGCCAGTTTCTCCACCTCGGCAATGGCGGCCTGGTGGAACACCGGCTTCATCACCAGGTCCTGGGTGTTGTAGCCGGTGATGAACATTTCCGGCAGCGCCACCAGATCGGCGCCGGCCTTGCGGCCCTCCTCCCAGGCGGCGCGGGCCTTGGCGGCGTTGCCCGCCAGATCGCCCACAGTGGGGTTCAGCTGCGCCAGTGTCACGCGGAAACGGTCTGCCATGCTGCATCGGCCCTTTGCAAAAATCCTTCCCCAGCCATTTACCAGATTGACGGCCAAGGAAAAGAGCAAGGGCTTGCGACCAGGGAAAAGACATTGCGGCCCCGCGTGCGGTAGCTTAGTTTCCGGGCGAGCAACCCAATATGGCAGCAGCACCGTAATTTCTGGGCAGGCAGAGGTTTTGAATGACCCGTTTCGGCACCGCAATCGCGTTTTCCACGATCCTGGCACTGGCCGCCCCGGCCTGGGCCCAGGAGGGGGAAATCATCACCACGCAGGATGAGATCGGCGGCGTCTATGAGGGCACCTTCCGCAACGGGCTGCAGCATGGCACCGGCACCTACAAGCTGCCGAACGGTTACGAATACACCGGCGAGTGGGTCGATGGAGAGGTCCGCGGCCAGGGCGTGGCGCGGTTCCCGGACGGCTCAATCTATGAGGGCGAGTTCGCGCAGGGCAAGCCGCACGGGCTGGGCAAGCTGACCCGCGCCGATGGCAGCACCTACGAGGGGGAATGGCAGGACGGCCAGATCCATGGCGACGGAGTGTCGGCCTACGCCAGCGGCGTGCGCTACCAGGGCAGTTTTGCCAATGGCAAGCGGCACGGCAAAGGCGTGATGCAATCGCCCGACGGCTATACCTACGACGGCGACTGGGCCGAGGGGCGCCAGCAAGGCCAGGCCAAAATCACCTATGCCGAGGGCACCGTCTATGAGGGCAGCGTGGCGGATGGCCAACTGCAGGGGCAAGGCCGGCTGGAGACCTCGGACGGGCTGGTCTACGAAGGCGAATGGATGTCCAGCCAGATGCATGGCACCGGCCGCCTGGTGCAGCCCAACGGCGACATCTATGAAGGCGAGCTGCAAAAGGGCCGCCGCCACGGCACCGGTACGCAGACCTATGCCAATGGCGATGTCTACACCGGCGACTTCCTGAACGACCAGCGCCACGGCACCGGCACCTTCACCGAGAAGGACGGCTACAGCTACACCGGCGCATGGGTGAAGGGGCAGATCGAAGGCAAGGGCAAAGCGGTCTATCCCGACGGATCGGTCTATGAGGGCGATTTCCGCGATGATCTGGCCGAGGGCCAGGGCAAGATCACCTATCCCGACGGCTCCACCTATGAGGGCGGTTGGGTGGCCGGCGTCATTGAGGGCGAAGGCACCGCCACCTACCCCAATGGCATCACCTATACCGGCGGCTTCAAGAATGCCAAAAACCACGGCCAGGGGGTGATGACCTATGCCGACGGCTACCGCTATGAAGGCGGCTGGCAGGACGGGCAGCGCCACGGGGAGGCGACGGTCACCTATGCGGACGGGTCGGTCTATACCGGTCAGTTCGCCAACAGCCAGCGGCACGGGCAAGGCAAAATCGTGATGCCCGACGGCTTCACCTACGAAGGCGAGTGGCAGGAAGGCAAGATCTTCGGCCGGGGCGTGGCGACCTATGCCAATGGCGACGTCTACGAAGGCAGCTTTGTTAACGGCAAGCGCCAGGGACCGGGCACGATGAAATACGCCAGCGGCCAGCAAGCGGACGGCACCTGGGAAAACGGCGCGCTGGTCCGCAGCGAGGCCGGGGACACAGGGCAGACCGAGTAAGCCGGAATGATCAAAGGGCGCGCCAGGGCGGCGCGCCTTTTTTGTTTCAGCCGATGCGGATGCGGCTCAGGTGGTCCGGCATCGCCACGCCCTCAAGGTTGGCAGGATCCGGCTGCGGCGGCTTCAGCTCCATCGCCATCGGCACCACGCCCGCCCAGATCGGCAGGGCGTAATCCTCCTCGTCATCCTTGGGCGCACCGGTGCGGATCTTGGCCGCGCCTTCTTCAATCGGCATCCGCATCAGGGCGGTGGCCTTCAGCTCCTGCGCGGTCATCGGGCGCAGGGCGTCCCAGCGGCCGGGGAAAATGTGGTCGACCATCGCCTTGAGGCTGGCCGCCTTGGCATCCTCATCCGTGACCTTCTCCGCCACCCCGAACAGCATCGCGGAGCGGAAGTTGACCGAGTGGTGAAAGGCCGAACGGGCCAGAACGTAGCCGTCCATGCAGGTGACGGTCAGGCAGACCTCCGCCCCCTCCATCGCACGGATCGCCCGGCTGGCGGAGGAGCCGTGCCAATAGACGTGATCGCCCTCGCGCCATTGCAGCGTCGGCAGCACCGATGGGGCGCCATTGATCTGATAGCCGATATGGCCCAGCGGCATGGCGTCGAGCACCTGATACACGGTCTCGCGGTCATAGAGCCCGCGTTCATGGGCGCGGCGCAGGCGGCTGCGCTCTGTTTTCAGGGCGGTTTCGGTTTCGGGCTGGCGCATTGGCGGACCTCGTGAATTCCTGTTGTGTCAGGGTGAGTGCTATGCGCAAACTGGACTGCAATTAACTTCCACTTTCCGGCAAAATGAGCAGTCCAGTATGATTGACCTTTCCGGCATGCTGTCCAAGGGCAGCGCCGAGCCCATCTATCTGCAAATCGTGGGCGCGCTGCGCCGCCAGATCAGCGACGGCAGCCTGGCAATCGGCACCCGGCTGCCCTCAACCCGGGCGCTGGCGCAGGATCTGGGGGTGGCGCGCTCCACCGTGGTGACGGCCTATGAGCAGCTGGTGGCCGAAGGCTTTGCCGAGGCGCGGCAGGGTGCGGGGATCTTTGTCTGCGACGTTGCGCCGATCCGGCCGCCGGAGGCACCGCCGCGGCCCCAGCCTGCGGCTGTCCCGCCGGCGCCGGGAATGCTGCAGCCCGGCGCGCCGGACCCTGATGTGTTTCCGGCCCGGTCCTGGGCGCGCTGTGTTTCACGTGTGGCACGGATGGACCCGCTGAGCCTGAGCCATCAGGAGGATTCCTTTGGCGATCCGGAGCTGCGGCGCGAGATTGCCGCCTATGCCGCGCGCTGGCGCGGGATCGAGTGCAGCGCGGATCAGGTGCTGGTGACCAGCGGCGCGCGCGAGGCGCTGGAGCTGACGATGGATTTCCTGGTCGAGGGCGAGGATATCGCGCTGGAGGCGCCCGGATTTATCCCGACGCAGCGCTTTGCCAAGGTGCGCGGCTGGCCGGTGCGCTGGCTGCGGGCCGGGGAGCGCGGCGCGGAGGTGCCGCGGCGGATGGCCAAGGTCACGCTGCTGACGCCGTCGCATCAGTTCCCGCTGGGCGGCACCCTGCCGGTGCCGCAGCGGCAGGCGTTTCTGCAGGCGGCCGGGGAGCGGGACGGCTGGATCATCGAGGACGATTTCGACAGCGAGTTCCGCTATGCCGGCCAGCCGGTGCCCGCGATGGCGGCGCTGGACCGGGAGGGGCGCTGTATCTATGTCGGCACCTTCTCCAAGACATTCTCGCACGCGCTGCGGCTGGGCTATGCGATCCTGCCGCCGGCGCTGGTGCCGCGGTTCCGGGCCGGGTTCATCCAGCCCAGCGCAGGCGCCGCAATCACCGCGCAGCGGCCCTTGGCCGAATTCATGGCCTCCGGCCAGTACGACCGCCACATCCGCCGCGCCCGCAGGCTTTATGCCGAACGCTATGCCGCGGCGGCAGATGCGCTGGCAGCATGGCCCGAACCGCTCGGGTATTTCACACGCCACAATGCTGGGATGCAGATTTGCTATCATCTGGCGGGCGGGCTTGCAGATTTCCAAACCTGCCGCCGCGCAGCGGATGCAGGATATGGCGTCCAGCCCTTGTCGCCGCTGGACCCCGGCGGCCAGTCCCAGGGGCTGCTTGTCGGCTTTTGCCAGTCCAGCGCCGGGGACCTGCCCGGCCAGATTGCCGGCCTGCGCCAAATTGTTGCAGAGAGCGTTTAGGGTCTGGCGAAAGAAAAAGCCTCCCCGGCGGACCGGAGAGGCTTGGTTTTCAAGTCATCCGTGATGACGGCCGGAGCCGGTCAGACGTACTTTTTGATCTCGCCGGTTTTCAGGCGCGACAAGTAGCTGTTCAGCTCTTTCTTGACGATCGGCATCAGGAAGTAGAGCGCGATGATGTTGACCACCGCCATGGCAAAGATTGCCGCGTCGGAGAAGTCGATCACCGGGCCGAGGTTGGCGGCTGCGCCGATCACCACGAAGATGCAGAAGATCACCTTGAACACCAGTTCCTTGGTTTCACCTTCGCCGAACAGGAAGGTCCAGGCCTTGAGGCCGTAGTAGGACCAGCTGATCATGGTGGAGAAGGCGAACAGGATCACCGCGATGGCCAGCACGTACTGGAACCAGCCGAAGGCGGAGGAGAAGGCGGCCGAAGTCAGCGCCACACCCTTGTTGCCGTCAACGGTCTGGATTGTGGCTGCGCCCTCATCCAGCAGATAGAGGCCGGTGTTCGGGTCCTGGACCAGCTGGCCGGTGATGATGATCACCAGCGCGGTCATGGTGCAGATCACCACGGTGTCGATGAACGGCTCCAGCAGCGACACGAAGCCTTCGGTGATCGGCTCCTTGGTGCGCACGGCGGAGTGGGCGATGGCTGCCGAGCCGACGCCCGCCTCGTTCGAGAAGGCCGCCCGCTTGAAGCCCTGGATCAGGGCGCCGACCATGCCGCCGGCGACGCCGAGGCCCGTGAAGGCACCGTCGAAGATCTGGCCGAAGGCCCAGCCGATCTGGTCGGCATTCATCGCCAGGATGACCAGCGCGGTTAAGACGTACATGACCCCCATGAAGGGAACCACCTTCTCGGTCACCCGTGCAATGGATTTCAGGCCGCCGACGATCACGGCAAACACAACGCCCGCAAACACCACGCCGGTGATCCAGCCGGGGTATTCGCCGATAACGCCGGAGATCTGCGCATGCGCCTGGTTGGCCTGGAACATGTTGCCGCCGCCCAAGGCGCCCAGGATACAGAAGATCGAGAACATCACCGCCAGGACCTTGCCCATCGGCAGGCCGCGTTCGGCAAAGCCCTTGGTCATGTAATACATCGGGCCGCCCGAGACGTGGCCGTCCGGGAACTCGTTACGGTATTTGACGCCCAGCGTGCACTCGGTGAACTTGGAGGCCATGCCCATCAGGCCGGCCAGGATCATCCAGAAGGTCGCGCCGGGGCCGCCGATGCCCACGGCCACCGCAACGCCGGCGATATTGCCGAGGCCGACGGTGCCCGACAGAGCGGTTGCCAGCGCCTGGAAGTGGCTGACTTCGCCCGCGTCATTGGGATCGGAATAGTCGCCCTTGACCAGCGAAATCGAGTGCGGGAAGGCACGGAACTGGATCAGGCCGAAGTAGATGGTGAACACGGTGGCCGCGACCACCAGCCAAGCCACGATCCAGGGGAAACTGGTGCCGGGGAACGGGCTGAAGATCAGGTTGACGAACCAGCCGGTCGAATTGGCAAACAGCTCGTTGACCCGCTCATCGACGGATTGTGCCATCGCCGGCGCGGTTGCTGCCAGCAGCAGCGGTGCAGACAGGGCTGCCGCCTTGATTGATTTACTCATGACTGTCCTCTGAGTTTATCTTTAGGGAACGATGGTGACCGGAACCGGCGCGGCCTGCGCCAGACTGCCCGCGACGGAGCCGAACAGCCGCGATGACAGTGCGGAATGGCCGGTGCGCCCGATGATCAGGTGGCCGGCGGCGCATTCCTTGATCACATCGACCAGGGTTTCCGCGATATGGCCGTACCTTAGCTCGGTGGTGACGTTGACGCCGCTGCCTTCCAGGTTTTTGCGCACCGGTGCCAGCAGCGCATCTTCGGCCCGCTTCAGCTCCTCCTCCCGGCGCTTGTGGCGCTCGCTGAGCTCTTCCGGGGTCAAAAAAGAATAGGGTGACCATTCCAGCACATGCGCAATCACCAGTTCAGCCCCTTGCGATTTTGCAAGGCTGACAGCAAAAGCAAGCGCAGATTTGGCCGCCTCGCTGTCGTCGTACCCAAGGACAATTTTATTCGACACTGTTTCCTCCTATCGATGGCGCCTCTTTTTCTGAGACGCCGGATCCTGGCTGCCTGAGCCAGGAATTCCTCCAATGCGAAGCTTTCTGCCGCATCTGCCCAAGGCCAGGTGCAGTGCAGACAAACTGTCGCATTGAAACTGGCTATGGCCCATAATTAGATTATAATCTTTTTTCAACATTGTCTTGAAAATACCGGACACGGTTTTACGCGGGTTTGCGGCTGCAGACGCAAGGGCCATGCCCCAAGGTCAAAATCCCCCTTCCCATTCGGCTGCACCTCTGTATAAATCCGTGCCATGAGCATTTGCGCAGATATCCTCTTTGCCGCCGCCGCATTCCGCGGTGCCGCCCTGCGCGCCCTACTGATCCTAGCCCGCCTCTGAGCGTGCCCTTCCGGCGCGCCCGCTCAGAGGATTGCCGCACGCGCGCCATCGAAGGCTATGAATGCCCTGGAAGGGCCTAGGACAGAGACAAGAGATACCAATATGACCAACGCATCCCCGATTTCCGGCGACAAATCCCGTGTATTGATTTTCGATACCACCCTGCGCGACGGCGAGCAGAGCCCCGGCGCCACCATGACCCATGATGAGAAGCTGGAGATTGCCGAGCTTCTGGACGAGATGGGCGTGGACATCATCGAGGCCGGATTCCCGATTGCCTCCGAAGGCGACTTTGCTGCTGTGTCCGAGATTGCGGAGCGCTCCAAGGACGCGATGATTTGCGGCCTGGCGCGCGCCAACTTCAAGGATATCGACCGCTGCGCCGAAGCGGTGCGCAAGGCCGCGCAGCCGCGCATTCACACCTTCATCGGCACCTCGCCGTTGCACCGCGCCATCCCCAACCTCTCCATGGACGAGATGGCCGACAAGATCCACGAGACGGTCACTCACGCCCGCAACCTGGTCGACAACGTGCAGTGGTCGCCGATGGATGCGACCCGGACCGAGTGGGATTACCTGTGCCGGGTGATCGAGATCGCGATCAAGGCCGGCGCCACCACCATCAACATCCCCGACACCGTGGGCTACACCGCGCCCGCGGAAAGCGCCGACCTGATCAAGCGCCTGATCGAAACCGTGCCGGGTGCCGATGAGGTGGTCTTTGCCACCCATTGCCACAATGACCTGGGGATGGCGACCGCCAACGCGCTGGCAGCCGTCGCCGGCGGCGCGCGCCAGATCGAATGCACCATCAACGGGCTGGGCGAGCGGGCAGGCAACACTGCGCTGGAAGAAGTTGTGATGGCGCTGAAGACGCGCAATGACATTATGCCCTGGCACACCGGTATCGACACCACCAAGATCATGCATATCTCGCGCCGGGTCTCGACCGTCTCCGGATTTGTGGTGCAGCCGAACAAGGCGATTGTCGGCAAGAACGCCTTTGCGCATGAGTCCGGCATCCACCAGGACGGCATGCTGAAGAACCGCGAGAACTTCGAGATCATGCGGCCCGAGGACATCGGCCTCTCCGGCACCTCGCTGCCCTTGGGCAAGCACTCCGGCCGCGCGGCGCTGCGCGACAAGCTGGAGCATCTTGGCTACGACGTTGGCGACAACCAGCTGAAGGACGTCTTTGTCCGCTTCAAAGAGCTTGCCGACCGCAAGAAAGAGGTCTTTGACGACGACCTCATCGCCTTGATGCGCATCGGCACAGACGCGGAGAACGATCACCTCAAGATCGTGTCGATGAAAGTGGTCTGCGGCACCGGCGGCCCCGCGGAATCCACCGTCGAGATGGAAATCGACGGCAAGGACGTGACCGAAACCGCCGAGGGCGACGGTCCGGTGGATGCGACCTTCAAGGCGATCCGCAAGATCTATCCGAACACCGCCCGCCTGCAGCTCTATCAGGTGCATGCGGTGACCGAGGGCACGGACGCGCAGGCCACCGTCTCTGTCCGGCTGGAGGAAGACGGCAATATCGCCACGGGCGAAAGCGCCAACACTGATACCGTGGTGGCCTCGGCCAAGGCCTATGTGAACGCGCTGAACCGCCTGATCGTGCGCCGCGGCCGGATCGGCGAAGGCGCCGACACCAAGGAGATTTCCTATAAAGACCTGGCCTGAGCCAAGCTCCATTGAAGGTGAAGGGGCGCCCGCTGCGGCGCCCTTTTGCATTACTCCGGCAGCGGCCTAGTCCAGCCCGGCCTTGCGCAGGCCTTCGGTGAAATGCTCAGCATCTTCCTTGCGCCCGTAATGCAGCCCGGCCAGCAACCCCTCTGCCGTGGCTTCCGGCTGCAAAACCCGGATCCGCGCCACGCTGTCCTGCGCTTGCTGCGTGTTGCCCAGCCAGCTGTTGCAGGCTGCAACCAGCCCGGTTTGCACCGCATCCAATGCAGGCAGGCGTTTGAAATCCGTCAGCGCTTCCTCGTACAGGCGGGCGGTGAAATGCGCCTTGCCAAGGTGGCTCCAGAACCGCACCGGGAAATGCGGATTGAGCCGCATCCCCTTCTTGATCCATTCCGCGCCTTCCTCGGGCCTGCCCTGCCAGGTCAAGAGCTCACCCATCTGCACCACAACCAGATCGTAGTTCGGGTTCAGGGACAGGGCGCGTTCCTGGTGGTACTGCGCCTGATCCAGGTTCTCCTGCAGGATGGACACCGCTGCCATCAGCCTGTGCACATCCGCATCATTGTCATCCATCGACGCGGCCTTCTGGATCGACGCCAGCGCCAGCTCAAGCATCGCCTCAGGATTATCGCACCAGCCATAGCCCCAAGCCTGACCGCGGATGCAGCCGCGCCAGGCGTGGGCATGGGCGTATTCCGGGTCCAGCTCCACCGCCCGGTCGATCAGCTCCATTGCTTTGGCATTGTCTTCAGCCGTGCTGCGGTGATGCAGCACCTTGGCGGCCAGCACGCATTCATAGGCCGCCAGGCTCGCGGGTTTCTTGCGCGAGACCTCATCCTGCTGGGCCGCTTCGATCCGCCCCGGCAGAGTGGCGACGATGGCCGATGTCACCTCATCCTGGATCTCGAAGATATCGTCCAGGGTGCGGTCGTATTTCTCCGCCCAGATATGGGAATCGTTGCAGCTGTCGATCAGCTGCACGGTGACCCGCAGCCGGTTGCCCGCCTTGCGCACGCTGCCCTCGACGATGTAGCGGGCGCCCAGTTTTTCCGCCACTTCGCGGATGTTGACCACCTGCCCCTTGTAGACAAAGGTCGAATTGCGGGAGATCACGAACAGTTCGTGGCGGCGGCTGAGTTCGGTCAGGATGTCCTCCGTCAGCCCGTCGGCAAAGAACTCCTGCTCCGGGTCGCCGCTCATATTGGCAAAGGGCAGCACCGCGAGGGAGGGTTTGACCACGGCAACCGGTTCGGCCGCGCTGCTGCCTTGATCAGGCGCGGCTGCGTCAGCCTCCGCCTCCAGAAGAAGCCGGTAGACCTGCACAGGCTCCGCGATGTTCTTGAGCTGCTGCGGCCCCAGGTCCTCGAACTGCAGCTCGCCGATGCGGCGGACCTGATCGTAAACCGCGGCTGAGATGCAGACGTCCCCGGTGCCGGCAAACTGTTCCAGCCGGGCGGCCACATTGACGCCGCTGCCGTAGATGTCGCCATCTTCAAAGATGATATCTCCAAGATTGATCCCGACCCGGAACTGGATGCGCTGATCCGGCGCCACATCGGCGTTGCGGCGGCGCATCCGCTGTTGCACCTCGGCGGCGCAGGCCACCGCGTCGCAGACGCTGGGAAACTCCACCAGCATCCCGTCGCCGGTGGTCTTGATGATGGAACCGCGGTTCTTGGCAATCGAAGGGTCGATCAACTCGATCCGGTGGGTGCGAAGACGGGCCAGCGTGCCCTGCTCATCCACATCCATCAGGCGGCTGTAGCCAACCATGTCCGCCGCCAGCACGGCAGCCAGCCTGCGTTCCATATGGCGCCCTCCCTGCTGAAAAGCGTAGCGGGAAAGCGCTGGATTTCAAAACTGTTTCCGGAGCGTCAGCCGCGCAGGATGCGTGCCGCCAGCGCCGGGGAGGGTTTGCAGATCAGCCGCAACAGCTTCATCTGACCCACCCGGATTTCACTTTTACCCGCTGCAACCCCATCCAGCATGGCCATTTCTGCCGCCCTGGGGTTGCTCTTGCCGCGGCAAGATGAGGGGAGCTGTCAGGTTCAGCGCCATTTCCTGCCCGGTTTCCTGCGGATACGCCGCATCTTTGGAGAAACCGGCCGTGATCTGAACGCCTGCGTTGCTGATCACACAACTTCAAGCCGCCGGTCCTGCAGCCCGGCGATCTGCGCCGTCCGGACGCTCCTGCCGCTCCAGGCGCGCGACGCGGTGGCCATTGCCACGGGCATGATCAACGCCGCAGCGCTGAGCGGCGAGCCAGGCGGCGCTGCGCGTCGAACGTGCGATCCTGGGCTACTTGCGGGAAACCGCCTTGAACAGCGCCGAAATCCGCGCCGCTTCCTCTGCCGCGCCATAGGGCGCGTTGACCACGAACATGCCGGACCCCACCATCCGGTGGCCCTCGCGCACCGGCGGAAAGGCCACCTCGTGGCGCAGGGCGTCAGGCAGCCCCTGCGCCTCCAGCGCCTTCAGCATCTGCTTGTGGCTGCCGTCCTTCAGGATCGGGTACCACAGGGCGATGATGCCCACGTTCCACTTCTTGTGGAGCTGGCCGATGATGCCGGGGATGCGGGCGTAGTCGGATTTGATCTCGTAACTGGGGTCGATCAGCAGCAGCCCGCGGCGCGGGGTTGGCGGCGCCAGCGACATGGCGAGCTCGAACCCGTCCTGCTGGTGCACCTTGGACTTCCAGGGCTTCAGCGCGGCGCGCAGGGCGGCGTTTTCCTGCGGGTGCAGCTCGGCAAAATGCAGCGAGTCGTCGGGCCGCAGCAGAGAGGCCGCAATCAGCGGCGAGCCGGGATAGGCGGCCGCGCCGTGGGCCTTGCGGGTTTCCGACAGCGCGCGGTGCAGCGGGTGGTCCGCCGCCAGGCCCTGATCTGTCAGAACCCGGGTGATGCCCTGCTCCGCCTCGCCGGTCTTCACGGCCTCGGGCGCGTCCAGCTGATACAGGCCGCGGCCCGCGTGGGTCTCGATATAGCTGAGCGGTTTGTCCTTGCGGGTGAGGTAGGCCAGCATCCAGGCCAGCAGCGCGTGCTTCTGGACGTCGGCCAGGTTCCCCGCGTGATAAATGTGCTGATATGAGAGCATGCGCCCCCTCTAGCCGCTATTTCCAAGGGGCGGAAGGGGCGGCGTGCGGCGGATAAACGGAATCTCAACCCCGACGCGGCAGACTGCCCCCGTTCCAGACGCCGCAGAATGCAGGTTCCGATGCCCCTTAGAATGAGCGCCCTTGCCCTTTTCGTGACCTTTCTGGCGCTGCTGCTGTGCGCCGCGGCCGCCGTCAGCGCGCAAGGGTATTCGCTGGTGGGCAACCAGTTCTTCCTGCAAAAGGCCTCTGCCCCGATGCCCGGTTCTGCGCCCGCCGCAACGCCAGCGCCGCAGGCGGTTGCCAGCTTTCTCCCCGACACCCTGCCCGGCCCCGGCCGCGGGGCCGTGTCGCTCAATCCCGGCGCCGCCAGCCTGTTCCGCGGCCGCAGCGGCGGCGGCCTGTTTGCCCCGGTCCTGAAAGCACCGCCCAGCGTCAAGCGGCTGCTGGACCTGATCGCCAGCGCCGAGGCCGGCAAGGCGCAGTATGATGCGGTGCAATATGGCGCTACGCGCAAACCGCCGAAGAAGCCGACAAACATGACAATCGCCGAGATCAACGCCTGGATCGATGCCACCCCGGGCCAGCCCCACGCCATCGGGCGGTATCAGATGATCCCCGCAACGCTGCGGCGCCTGGTCCGGCACCAGGGCGTGAAGCCGCAGGCCCGCTTCTCGCCCGAGCTGCAGGACCAGCTGGCGCATCAGCTGATCGAGGAAGCGGGCTACAGCGCCTTCCTGCAGTCGGAAATGCCGCGCAAGACCTTTATGCTGAATCTCGCCAAGATCTGGGCCGGGCTGCCGGTGTCCAGCGGCAAATCCTATTACGAGGGCTACGCAGGCAACAGCGCCAGCCTGACCTGGGCTCATTTCAACTCGGAGATGCAGCGGATTTTCCCAAGCTGACCGGCAAGATGCCAGGACGGCGGCAGCCACGGCACCGGCGGCATTCCGGCGGCATTCGGGCGCCGGCGGGAAACCCGGCGCGCCCGGCCTAGCCGCCTGACCGCCGCAACCTGCGCCTTCCGGCCCGGCGCACAGGCCCGCCGACTTGGCGGAAACGCGCTGTTTCACCATAATACGCTCTTTCGCGGCCCTCCCGTGCCGCTTATAAGGTGGGTGCAGGCGGCTCCCCGGGAGTCGCCTAAGGTATAATGGCAGCACTCACAGGATCCCTTCTATATGGCGCTTTTCGGAAACTTGGGCGGTCTGTTCTCCTCGGACATGGCCATTGACCTCGGCACTGCCAACACGCTGGTCTACGTCAAAGGCCGCGGCGTGATCCTGTCCGAGCCTTCGGTGGTGGCCTACCACGTGAAGGACGGCGTCAAGAAAGTGCTGGCCGTGGGCGAGGACGCCAAGCTGATGCTGGGCCGCACACCCGGCTCGATCGAGGCGATCCGGCCGATGCGCGAAGGCGTGATTGCCGATTTTGACACCGCCGAAGAGATGATCAAGCACTTCATCCGCAAGGTGCATAAGCGCTCGACCTTCTCCAAGCCCAAGATCATCGTCTGCGTGCCGCATGGCGCGACCCCGGTTGAAAAACGCGCGATCCGCCAGTCGGTACTGTCCGCAGGCGCCCGCCGCGCGGGCCTGATTGCCGAGCCGATCGCCGCTGCCATCGGTGCCGGCATGCCGATCACCGACCCGACCGGCAACATGGTTGTCGACATCGGCGGCGGCACCACCGAGGTGGCCGTCCTGTCGCTGGGCGACATCGTTTACGCCCGCTCCGTCCGCGTCGGCGGCGACCGCATGGATGAGGCGATCATCAGCTATTTGCGCCGCCAGCAGAACCTCCTGGTGGGGGAATCCACTGCCGAGCGCATCAAGACCTCCATCGGCACCGCCCGGATGCCCGACGACGGCCGCGGCCAGTCGATGCAGATCCGCGGCCGCGACCTGCTGAACGGGGTGCCGAAGGAAATCGAAATTTCTCAGGCCCAGGTGGCCGAGGCGCTGGCCGAGCCGGTGCAGCAGATCTGCGAAGCGGTGATGACCGCGCTGGAAACCACCCCGCCGGATCTGGCCGCCGACATCGTTGACCGCGGCGTGATGCTGACCGGCGGCGGTGCTCTGCTGGGTGATCTGGACCTCGCCCTGCGCGAACAGACCGGGCTGGCGGTTTCCATCGCGGACGAAAGCCTCAACTGCGTGGCCCTGGGCACCGGCAAGGCGCTGGAATACGAAAAGCAGCTGGCCCACGCCATCGACTACGACAGCTAATAGACCCTGACCGCCGGAACGGCGCCAGCTGACAGGAGGCTGGAGGGGCGGCTGGAAGGAGAGACGTGGCGAAGGACAAGTCACAGCGCGACGATTACGCAACCCCGCTGCGGCGTCTGCTGACAGCGGTTTTGTGCCTGTGCCTGGCCGCGATTTTCATCGTCTGGCGGATCGACAGCCCGCGGGTGGAACGGTTCCGCGCCCAGGTGGCGGACAAGGTGGTGCCCAGCATGGACTGGGCGATGGTGCCGGTCACTGCAACCATCAACCTGATCCGTGATTTCCAAAGCTATCAGCGGCTGGCCGAGCAGAACCGCGAACTGCGCAGCGAGCTGCGGCAGATGCGGGCCTGGAAAGAGGCCGCTCTGCAGCTGGAACAGGAAAACGCCCGGCTTCTGGATCTCAACAACGTGCGGCTGGATCCGCAGCTCACCTATATCACCGGGGTGGTGATGGCCGACAGCGGCTCCCCCTTCCGGCAGTCGGTGCTGCTGAATGTGGGCAGCCGCGACGGGGTGCATGACGGCTGGGCGGCGATGGACGGGATCGGGCTGGTGGGCCGGATCTCCGGCACCGGGCGCGACACCGCGCGGGTGGTCCTGCTGACCGATGCCGCCAGCGCGGTGCCTGCCACCATCCAGCCCTCCGGCCAGACCGCGCTGGTCACCGGCGACAACAGTGCCGCGCCGGTGCTGAGCTTTCTGGAAAACCCCGATCTGGTGCGCCCCGGCGACCGGGTGATTTCCTCCGGCGATGGCGCGGTGTTTCCGGCGGGCCTGCTGATCGGGCAAGTCGCCAAGGACCGTTCGGGCCGGATGCGGGTGCGGCTGTCAGCAGACTACAGCCGGCTGGAATTCCTCAGGATACTCCGCCATCACGGTACTGAAGTGATCCAGGACCCCGGCGGGCTGGTCGGGGCCCCGCCCGGCGATCCGGTGCCGCAGCCGCGGCCCGAGGGGCTGGGGGCCGAGAGCGCGGACGGCACGGCTGAGGCGGGCAATGGCTAACACCTCCCCCGCCCGGATCTGGACCATGCGCCTGGCCTTCCCGGCGCTGGCGCTGCTGGTCATGTTCTTTCACCTGCTGCCGCTGGAAACCGAGCCGCGTTTCTGGGCGCCGCCGGACCTGCTGATGCTGCTGGCCATGGCCTGGTCGCTGCGGCGTCCCGACTTTGTTCCGGCGGTGTCCATCGGCCTGGTGATGCTGCTGGCCGATCTGCTGTTTCAGCGCCCGCCGGGCCTGCTGGCGCTGCTCACGGTGCTGGGCTGCGGTTTTCTGAAGGCCCGTGCCGCCCCGCACCGCGAAAGCACCTTTGCCAGCGAGTGGCTGGCCGTGGCCCTGACGGTGACGGGGATCTCCACCTTGAACCGGCTGGTTCTGGTCCTGTTCGGTGTGCAGCAGGCCCCGCTTGGCCTGACGGTTATCCAGGCGGTGATGACCATCGCCGCCTACCCGCTGGCGGTTTGGGCCAGCCAGTCTATTCTGGGCGTGCGCAAATTGTCCCCTGCTGAGGCCGAAACCCTGGTGAGCCGCCGATGAAACGCAATTCCAAGGACGTGGATGCCTCTCACGGCAAGATGACCCGGCGGGCGCTGTTCCTGGGCGGGCTGCAGCTGGCCTTTGCCGGCGGGCTGGCCGCCCGCATGCGCTTTCTGCAGGTGGATCAGGCCGATGAATTCCGCCTGCTGGCCGAGGAAAACCGCATCAACATCCGCCTGCTGCCGCCCGCCCGCGGCCAGATTTTTGACCGCAACGGGCTGATCATCGCGCAGAACTCGCCCTCTTACCGGATCACCGTGGTGCCGGAGGATGCGGGCGACGTGGAGGACGTGATCGCCAAGCTGGCAAACCTGGTGCCGCTGGATCCGGAGGACCTGGAGCGCGCCCGCACCGAGATGCGCCGCTCACCGCCGTTCCTGCCGATCACCCTGGCCGACCGGATCGGCTGGGAGGATATTTCCAAGGTCGCGGTGAACGCCCCGGCCCTGCCCGGCGTCACCCCGGAGGTGGGCCTGACGCGGGTCTATCCGCAGCTGGGCGATTTCGCCCATGTGGTGGGCTATGTCGGCCCCGTGTCCGACTATGACCTGAGCAAGATGAAAGATCCCGAGCCGGTGCTGATGATCCCGCGCTTCCAGATCGGCAAGGTCGGCTTCGAGGCCAAGCGTGAGGATGTGCTGCGCGGCAAGGCCGGCGCCAAGCGGGTGGAAGTGAACGCCACCGGCCGGGTCATGCGCGAGCTGGACCGGCGCGAGGGGATTTCCGGCGCCGACATGCAGCTGACCATCGACGCCGGGCTGCAGAACTACGTGCAGGCGCGGCTGGGCCAGGAAAGCGCCGCCGCCGTGGTGATCGACTGCGAAGACGGCGACATCCGCGCGATCTGCTCCTCGCCCAGCTTTGACCCCAATCTGTTCGTGCGCGGCATTTCCGTGGCCGACTACCGGATGCTGACCGAGGATAAGTACCGCCCGCTGTCCAACAAGACCGTGCAGGGCACCTACCCGCCGGGATCGACCTTCAAGATGATCACCGCGCTGGCGGCGCTGGAGGAAGGCGTCATCGGTCCGGACGAAACCGTCTGGTGCCCCGGATACCTCAAGGTTGCTGGCCGCCGGTTCCATTGCTGGAAGCGCGCAGGCCATGGGCATGTGGATCTGAACACCTCGCTGAAACGGTCTTGCGATGTCTACTACTATGACGTGGCCATCAAGACCGGTATCGACAATATCTCGGCGATGGCAAACCGGTTCGGGCTGGGCATCAAGCACGACCTGCCGATGTCGGCAGTGGCGCAGGGGATCACCCCGACCAAGGACTGGAAGGCCAGCTCCTATGGCAAGGACTGGCTGATCGGCGACACTGCAAATGCCTCGATCGGCCAGGGCTACATGCTGGCGTCGCCGCTGCAGCTGGCGGTGATGTCGGCGCGTATCGCCACCGGGCGCAGCGTGACCCCGCGGCTGCTGAAATCGCTCGACGGGGTGGAGCAGCCCAGCGGCGCGGGCGAGCCTTTGGGCGTCAGCGAGACCAGCCTGCGGATGGTCCGCAAAGGCATGTATTCCGTCAGCAACGACCGCCGCGGCACCGCCTACCGTTCGCGCATCATCGGCGACGGGATGCGGATGGCGGGCAAGACCGGCACCAGCCAGGTGCGCAACATCACCGCCGCCGAACGCGCCGCAGGGGTGATCCGTAACGAGGACCTGCCCTGGGAGCGCCGCGACCACGCGCTGTTCGTCAGCTTCGCGCCCTATGACAACCCGAAATACGCGGTGGCCGTGGTGGTGGAACACGGCGGCGGCGGCTCCAAGGCGGCGGCGCCGATCGCCCGTGACGTGATGCTGCAGGCGCTTTATGACGGCACGCCGCCGCTGGAAGCATACCCCAAAGCCGACCGCAGCCGCATCAAGGCCCAGCAGGAACGGCTGGAGCGCGAGCGCGTCAAGCGCCCCCTGGGGAGCAGGAGCAGCCGGGCATGAGCTATCTTGAGTACCACGCGAAATCGACACCTTCGGGGTTCCGCAAGATCCTGCACCTGAACTGGGGGCTGACGCTGCTGCTGATCACTGTGGCCAGTGTCGGTTTCCTGATGCTCTATTCAGTGGCGGGCGGCTCCTTCAGCCCCTGGGTGGAGCCGCAGGTCAAGCGGTTTGCCCTAGGCCTTGCTGCCATGTTTGTGGTGGCGATGATCCCGATCTGGTTCTGGCGAAACGTGTCGGTGCTGGCCTATCTCGCCTCGCTGGCGCTGCTGGTCGCGGTGGAGCTGTTCGGTACCGTCGGCATGGGCGCGCAGCGCTGGATCGACATCGGCTTTATGCGCCTCCAGCCCTCGGAGGTCACCAAGATCGCCCTGGTGATGCTGCTGGCGGCTTATTACGACTGGCTGCCGCCCGAGAAGACCTCCCGCCCCTTGTGGGTGCTGCTGCCGGTTGCGCTGATCCTGCTGCCCACAGCGCTGGTGCTGAAGCAGCCGGACCTTGGCACCTCGATCCTGCTGATGGCGGCAGGCGGCGGGGTGATGTTCCTTGCGGGCGTGCACTGGGCCTATTTCGCCGCGGTGATTGCGGCCGGGGTCGGCCTCGTCAGCGCAGTCTTCCAAAGCCGCGGCACCGACTGGCAGCTGCTGAAAGACTACCAGTTCCGCCGCATCGACACCTTCCTGGACCCCTCGCAGGACCCCTTGGGCGCGGGGTATCACATCACCCAATCCAAGATCGCGCTCGGCTCCGGCGGCTGGTCGGGGCGCGGTTTCATGCAAGGAACGCAATCACGGCTGAACTTCCTGCCCGAGAAGCACACAGACTTCATCTTCACCACCCTGGCAGAGGAATTCGGCTTCATCGGCGGCGTCACCCTCCTGTTCATCTACATGCTGATCATCCTGTTCTGCATCGCCTCGGCGATTGCCACCAAGGACCGGTTCTCCTCGCTGGTGATCATGGGCATTGCCATCACCTTCTTCCTGTTTTTTGCGGTGAACATGTCGATGGTGATGGGGCTTGCGCCCGTGGTTGGCGTGCCGCTGCCGATGGTGTCTTATGGCGGCTCGGCGATGCTGGTGCTCTTGGGCGCCTTCGGCATCGTGCAAAGCGCCCATATCCACCGTCCAAGACAAGCCTCACGCTAAAAATTTCAGGGAGATCTCATGACCGCCAATGTCCTGTTTGCAGGCCGCGCCGATAGCTGGCCAACGTATGAGCCGCTGTTAACGGCGGAATTCGACCGGCTGGGCGTGAAGGCCGATGTGCGCGATGACTTCGCGCCGGAAAAGGTGGATTACATCGTTTACGCCCCCAACGGGCCGGTCAGTGATTTCACCCCTTTCACCCGGCTGAAAGCAGTGCTGAGCATGTGGGCCGGTGTCGAAAAAATCGTGCCCGTTGTTCCTGCTGCCGTGCCGCTCACCCGGATGGTGGACAGCGGGCTGGAACAGGGCATGACCGAATGGGTGGTGGGGCACACGCTGCGCTATCACCTCGGCATGGACATGCATATCCGCGGGCTGAACGGGCGCTGGCACCGGCATATTCCACCGCTGGCCAAGGACCGGCATGTCACCGTGCTGGGCCTCGGCGCACTGGGCGCCGCGTCTGCCAAGGCGCTGGCTGCGCTGGGGTTTGATGTCTCCGGCTGGAGCCGCACGCAAAAGGAGATCGAAGGCATCACCTGCCACGCAGGACAGGACGGGCTGAAAACAGCGCTGGAGCGGGCGGAGATCGTGATACTGCTGCTGCCCGACACCCCCGCCACCGAAAACACCCTGAATTCAGAAACCCTGGCGCTGCTGCCCATGGGCGCAAAGATCATCAACCCGGGCCGCGGCCCGCTGATCGATGACGCGGCGCTGCTGGCTGTGCTCGACAGCGGTCAGGTGGGCCACGCGACGCTGGATGTCTTCCGCATCGAGCCGCTTCCGCCGGAACATCCCTATTGGGCGCATCCCAACGTGACGGTCACCCCGCATATCGCCTCGGAAACCCGCGAGAGCACTGCGGCCGAAGTCATCGCCGAAAACATCCGCCGCGCTGAGGCCGGCGAGCCGCTCTTGCACCTTGTCGACCGCAGCCTCGGCTACTGAACCAAAAAAGAGCGGACTGGCTGCCCGCTCTTTCATCTTTCCCAAAACACTCAAGTCCCGCTGCCCGGCAGGCGGCTTTGCCGCCGGAAGGGGCAGCAGCGCCCGTCAGGGCGCGTTCCTCATTCCGCAGCCAGCCCGCGCCCTTTCAGCAGCGCGTCGACACCGGGCAGCCGCCCGCGGAAGGCAACATACAGATCCGCCGGATCCGCGGAGCTGCCGGTGGACAGGATATGCTCCTCCAGCGCCTTGGCGCGTTCGGCATCAAACGCCCCGCCTGCCTCCTCAAAGGCGGCAAAGGCATCGGCGTCCATCACCTCCGACCACATGTAGCTGTAATAGCCCGCGGAATAGCCGTCGCCCGAGAACACATGCGCAAAATGCGGCGTCGCGTGGCGCATGACGATCGCATGCGGCATTCCGATCTCTGCGAGCACCTCGTTTTGCTTGGCCATCGGATCGGACGGCGCAGGGCCATTATGGAAGGCCAGGTCCACCAGCGCAGAGGCCACGTATTCCACCGTCTGGAACCCCATGTCGAAGTTGGCGGCCCCCAGAACTTTCTGCAGCATCTCCTGCGGCATCGGCGCGCCGGTCTCGGCGTGGGTGGCGAACTCCTGCAGCACCTCCGGCACCTCCAGCCAGTGCTCGTAAAGCTGGCTCGGAAGCTCCACAAAATCGCGCGCCACGGAGGTGCCCGAAATGCTCTCATAGGTCACATCCGACAGCATCTGGTGCAGCGCGTGGCCGAACTCGTGGAACAGGGTGCGGGCGTCGTCCCAGGACAAGAGCGCCGGGTCACCCTTGGCGAAGTTGCAGACGTTGATCACCACCGGCGCCTGCACCTCGGGGAACTTGGCCTGCTGCCGCATGGCTGAGCACCAGGCGCCGGAACGCTTGGAGCTGCGGGCGAAGTAATCACCGATGAAGACCGCCACATGTTTGCCGCCGCGGGTCACCTCCCAGGCGCGGCAGTCGGCGTGGTAAAGCGGCACGTCCAGTGCTTTGAAATCCAGCCCGAACAGGCGGTTTGCGCAGGCAAAGGATGCCTCGATCATCCGGTCGAGCTGCAGATAGGGTTTCAGCTCCGCATCATCCAGATCGTGCTCAGCCTTGCGGCGCTTCTCAGCGTAGTAGCGCCAGTCCCAGGGCTCCAGGTCGCCATTGATACCATCGGCCTGCATCATCCCGGTCAGCACGTCCGCATCCGTTTCCGCCTGCGCCTTGGCCGCCTCCCAGACCTCCATCAGCAGCCCGCGTACCGCTTCCGGCGTCTTAGCCATTTCGGTTTCCAGTTTGTAGGCGGCGAAGTTTTCGTAACCCAGGAGCTTTGCCCGCTCCTCGCGCAGTTGCAGGATCTCGGCCGCGATGGCCCGGTTGTCGGTCCCGCCGCCATTTGCGCCGCGGGCGGCCCAGGCGTTGAAGGCTTTCTCACGCAGGTCGCGGCGCGGAGAGAACTGCAGAAAGGGCGTGATCAGCGACCGCGACAGGGTGACAACCGGGCCGCCCGCGCCCTTTTCCTCCCCCGCTGCGCGCGCGGCCTTTACGACAAACTCCGGCAAGCCTTCCAGATCGTCCTCGGACAGCTCCATGAACCAGTCGCGTTCATCCGCCAGCAGGTTCTGGGTGAACTGGGTGCCCAGGGTCGCCAGCCGCCCCTTGATTTCCTGCATCCGGGTGTCGGCCGCGCCCTCCAGCGCCGCGCCGCCGCGGACAAAACCGCGATGGGTCAGCATCAGGACCCGCTGCTGCTCCGCTGTCAGATCCAGCTCCTCCCGCTGGTCCCACACCGCCTTGACCCGCGCATACAGCGCCTTGTTGGCGGTGATTGCCGAGAAATGCGCGGCAAGTTTCGGGGAGAACTCCCGCTGCAGCTCCTGCCGCTTGGGGTTGCTGTCGGCGCCGGCCACGGTGAAGAACACGCCCAGCACCTGTTCCAGCTCGCGGCACGGGGTTTCCAGCGCCTCGATCACATTGGCAAAGCCGGGCGGCTCAGCGCTGGTTGCGATGGCGTCGATCTGCGCCTTATGCGCCGCCAGCGCCTGGTCCAGCGCGGGGGCGAAATCATCATCGGAAATGCTGTCGAAGGGGGCGATTTCAAACGGCGTATCCCAGCGGGACAAAAGCGGGTTGGACATATACAGGTCTCCTTTGCAGGCGACGCTAGCGGGAAAGGCGGGGGGCCGCAATCAGACTGAGAACTGCACATAGGCCTCCCTGGACATTCCCGCATAGAGTAGATGGGCTGTTCAGCCGCCGGCTCCCAGGCTGTCCGTCAATTCAGCCGGAATGATCCGGATCGGAACACCCGCGACATTGGCCGCGCGGGCGATGCGCCACTCGAACCGGCCCATCGTGCCGTCGGTATCAATCAGCACAACCACAGGCTCCTTGCCGGTGATTTCAGCCGCAAACAGCGCCTGCTGGATACTGTCCAGGCTGCTGCGTTTGTCGAGGCCGAACTCGATGACCCGGTTGCCGTTTTCACAGTCGGTCCGGATCGACGCCGCGCCTCCGTGATAGGTGAACTCATGCACCGTCTCCGGCTGGCCGCCGAACAGGGCGCCGCACAGCAGCGCAATGTAATAGGCTTCATTCACGGAAAGAGATCAGCTTGCCGAAACACCGCCGCACGCCGGGCAGCCGTCCCGCCGGGACAGCCGGATCTTGCGGGTTTCCCCGTAGAGCCCATCATAGATCAGCATCTCGCCCCGCAGGACGGCTCCGGCCCCGGTGATCTGCTTGACTGCCTCCACTGCCATCATCGCGCCGACAACACCCGGCAGCGGGCCGATCACCCCGGCCTCAGAGCAGCTGGGCGCCAGGCCGGCGGCCGGGGCCTCCGGGAAGATGCATTGATAGCAGGGGCCGCCTTTGGCTGGATTAAAGACGCTCAGCTGGCCCTCCCATTGCGACAGCGCGCCAGAGATCAGCGGCTTGCCCAGTGCCACGGCAGTGCGGTTGGCCAGATAGCGGGTCTCGAAATTGTCGGTGCCGTCCAGGATCAGATCATATTCGCCAAACAGCTCCGCCGCGATGTCTTCGCTCAGGCGGCGGTTATAGGGGCGCACCTCCACATAGGGGTTCTGCGCCTCCATCGCCGCCTGCGCCGAAAATACCTTGGGCGTGCCGATGTCCTTGTCGCGGTGGATCACCTGGCGCTGCAGGTTGGCATTGTCGACCTGGTCGTCGTCGATCACCCCGATGGTGCCGACCCCGGCCGCGGCCAGATACTGCAGCGCAGGCGCGCCCAGACCGCCGGCGCCGATCACCAGCACCCTGGCCTGTTTCAGCTTTTTCTGCCCCGGGCCGCCCAGCTCGCGCAGGACGATATGGCGGGCATAGCGGTCAAGCTCGCTTTCGGTAAAGGTGCCTGCGGGCTGGGTCATCTGTGTATCCTGAGGCTGGGCGCGGGTTTTCAAAGCCGTCACGATACGCGCGTAGAAACCGGCCACAAGAGCAAAGCCGCCCAGCATCAGCCAGGGCGCGGCAGAGCCGCCGGTGCCTTCGCGCAAGGGATGCCCTACCGGCAGGGTCAGCTGCACCGCCAGCACGGCGATGAACAGCACCGCCAGCAGCGTGATACGCAGGTTGCGCGGCAAGCCCAGAAAGCGCCCGCCCCACCAGATCAGCGCCGCAAGAATCAGGATCCGCAGCATCAGGCCTGCCCGGTGGATCCAAAGCCGCCCGCGCCGCGGGCCGTTCCGGACAGCGCATCCGCCAGTTCAAACCGCGCTTGCAGGACCGGCGCCACCACCATCTGCGCAATGCGGTCGCCATGCGCGATTTGAAAGGCCTCCTGCCCCGCATTCATCAGGATCACCCCCAATGGCCCGCGATAATCGCTGTCGATGGTGCCCGGTGTGTTGGGCAGGGTAATCCCGTGTTTCAGCGCCAGCCCGGACCGCGGCCGGATCTGCACCTCATAGCCAGCCGGGATCTCGATGCGCAACCCGGTCGGCACCAGCGCGCGCTCGCCCGGCTGCAGCACCAGGCAGCCGCGGTCCGGCAGGTTGGCACGCACATCGGCGCCGGCGGCACCAGCAGTCTCATAAGACGGCAGCGGCACATCCCGGTCCGCCCCTTCGTCGTGGATCACACGGATCGCGACCATCCCCGCTCCCTCTTCATCTTTCCCAAAATACTCAACATCACCCGGCCAGCGCCGCAGCGATCCGTTCCGCCAGCCTGCGGGCAACCTCGTCCTTGCCCATCCGCGGCCATTCCTCGGCGCCGCCGTCAGAGATCAATATCACCGCGTTTTCACTGCCGCCCATAATGCCGGTCGCGGGCGAGACGTCATTGGCCACAATCCAGTCGCAGCCCTTGCGCTTGCGCTTGGCGGTGGCGTTCTCGACCACGTCGTTGGTTTCTGCCGCGAAGCCAACCACCAGCGGCGGGCGGCCATCCTTCATCTGCGAAACGGTTTTCAGAATGTCCGGGTTCTCCGCAAACTCCAATACCGGCAGCCCGTCCTTAGATTTCTTCAGCTTGCGGTCCGAGGCGCTGGCCACCCGCCAGTCCGCCACCGCGGCAGCAAAGACCCCGGCGTCGGCAGGCAATGCTGCCTGAACCGCGGCTTCCATTTCGCGGGCGCTTTCCACCGGAACCACCTGCACGCCCTCGGGCGGGCGGACCGCTGCCGGGCCCGTGATAAACACCACCTCTGCGCCCAATTCGCGCAGAGCTCGGGCCACCGCCGCCCCCTGCGCCCCGGAGGAACGGTTGGCGATATAGCGCACAGGATCAATCGGCTCATGCGTCGGGCCAGAGGTCACCAGGATGCGCTTGCCCTTCAGGGGCCCGTCCGCAAGCTTGGCCGCGATGGCGGACAGGATCTCTTCCGGTTCCGCCAACCGGCCGGGTCCGAATTCGCCGCAGGCCATGCTGCCCTCGTTGGGGCCCACGAAAGAGACACCGTCCTCTTTCAGTGTTTCAAGATTGCGCCGGGTGGCCGGGTGATCCCACATGCGCACGTTCATCGCGGGCGCCAGCAGCACCGGCGTGTCGGTGGCCAGCAGCAGCGTCGAGGCGAGGTCATTTGCAAGGCCTTGCGCCATCTTGGCCATCAGATCCGCGGTGGCGGGCGCCACCACCAGCAGATCGGCACTGCGCGACAGCTGGATATGGCCCATCTCCGCCTCTGCCGTCAGATCGAACAGCTCCTGATGCACGGGTGTTCCGGCCAGGGCCGAGACCGACAGAGGGGTCACAAACTCGGCACCGGATTTGGTCAGCACCGGGGTCACCCGGGCGCCCTGGTCCTGCAGGCGGCGGATCAGCTCCAGCGACTTATAGGCCGCGATGCCGCCGCCGATGATCAGAAGAATGTGTTTGCCAGCCAGCATTTGCGCGTCCTCGCCCGGTTTGCCGCGACTGTACTGCGCCGAAAGGGAAGTGTGAAACGGTTTTCCCGGCCCGGCACCCCGGCACAAAGGCAAACGCAAAGCCTCCCGCCCCCGCACGGTACGGGCCTGCGGCCCCTGCCGCTGGCGGCGTTGGGCCGGGCGCCGCGCTGCGCACGGCGCGGTCCTGGGCACAAACAGCGTCAGCAGCTTAGGCAGCGCGCCTCAGTTGCTTTTCTGAAACACCAGACAGGGATCGGGACGCTCTGCCGCCGGCGCGTCCAGCACCAGATCGAACGTGCCGCTGATCTGCCCGTCCTCCGACTGGCCCAGACTGCGGATCCGGGCTTTGGGCCGGGCCTTGGCCAGGTACACCGCCAGCCCGCGGTCGGTGCGGGCATGGCCGTTGCCGGTGATCACCGCCACCGGGCCGCCGGTTTCCGCCAGCGCCCGGTCTGCGGCAGCGGCCAGGCTGGCGTCGCGCAGGCGCTGGATGTCCACCAAGACCGGCAGCATCTCTGCCGGCATCGCGTTGCAGTGACTGGCCAGTTGATCCCCCTCGCGCGCCGCCTGCTCAGCAGCCGGCAGCGGCCGATCCAGGCCAAAGCGCGCCGCGGCCTCTGCGCCGAAATAGGCGGCGGCACCTTGCTCCAGCGCCCGGGCGGCCTCTGCCCGCGGCACCAGCGCGCCGTACTGGCGGGCCCCTTTGGCGGCCGCAAAGACCGGCGCATAGAGGGAGAACTCCGGCCAGCCGGACTGTGCCCAGTCCAAAGCCTGCGCCACATGCTTAGCGTCCGCCAGCACCTCAGGGTCCAGTTCGGCCGCCTCCTCTGCCGTGATCATTTCCCAGACCACCGCCCTGGGTTGCAGCGCCGCCAGCAGCGCTGCCTGCCGCTGGTGGTGCACCGCGTTGTCATGCACCTCCCCGAGAATTGCCACATCCGCACCGCGCAGCATTTCAGCCGCCGCCGCCAGATCGCCGGCGCGGGCGCCAGACAGGCAAAGCGCCGCCAGAACGGCGGCGCTTGCCAATGTTTTCAGAATTTGAAACCGCTTTCTCATGAAAGCAGTCTGTGCACCTCGCGCGATTGGCTTTCAAGGCTCTTGCGCATCTTCTGAAACGCACCGGCCTCCAGCTGGCGCACCCGCTCCTTGGAGAGGCCCAGCTCCGTGCCCAGGCTTTCCAGCGTGCGGGGCCGTTCGCGCAGCTTGCGCTCAGTGATGATAAAGCGCTCGCGGTCATTCAGCGCCTGCAGCGCCGTCACCAGCCACTTGCGCAGCTGACGGCGGTCGTGCCGCTCCTGCACCAGTTCTTCGGCTTGCGAGGTGTCATCCTCCAGCGCGTCGATCCACTCGCGGCCCTCCTCGTCGGTGGACTGCACCGCGTTGAGCGAGAAGTCGGCCCCGGACAGGCGCCCCTCCATCATCTCCACATCGCGCAGCGGCACACCGATTTCTGTGGCGATCTTCTGATGCAGCTGATGCTGATCCAGAGGCACGCCCGAAGACCGCGCCTCGCGCTCCAGCTGCGCCTGCACCCGGCGCATGTTGAAGAACAGCGACTTTTGCGACGAGGTCGAGCCGGTCCGCACCATCGACCAGTTGCGCATCACGTAGTCCTGGATCGACGCCTTGATCCACCACACCGCGTAGGTCGAGAACCGGACCCCGCGGTCCGGATCGAATTTGTCAGCCGCCTTCATCAGGCCCAGGCCGGCCTCCTGGATCAGGTCGTTCATCGGCGCCCCGTACCGCTTGAACTTGGCCGCCATGGAGATGGCCAGGCGCATATAGGCATTAATGAGCCGGTGCAGCGATTTGACATCGCGGTCATCGCGCCAGGCATAGGCCAGACGGCGCTCTGTTTCGGCATCCAAAAGTTCTGCCTTCATTGCCTGTCTCGGCAATGGGTTTTCGACTGTTTGGTCAAGTGCCATGTGATTTCCCCCCGGAAACTAATTAACAAACTGCCGTCTGAGGACGCGCATGGAACAATGGGGGCCCGGTTTCTGCAGACCGGCAGCAACAGCGCGCAGGATGCGACTTTCGGCTCATCCAAAGGCCAAAATGGAAAAGAAAAATTTGTTTTGGCCCCTGCGCAAACTTTCCCGGCCTTAATAAGTGGAACCCCGGGACGCTGCGGTCTCTTGTCTTAACCGGGCCCTGCGGTTACCCACAGGAACGGCTTCGGACTTACAGGTTAGCAAGAAATGCCTGCAAATGTAACTTTTATTCTTGGAGGAGCCGCCTCAGGGAAGTCGGCCTATGCAGAGAAGCTGTGTTTAAGCTCCGGGAAAAGCAGGGTTTACTGGGCGACTGCGCAAATTTTCGACAGTGAAATGCGCGATAAAGTGTCCCGGCATCTCAAACAAAGAGGCGCAGGCTGGACCACTGTTGAAGAACCGGAAACGGCAGACAAGGTGCTTGGCGATCTGGAGCCCGGCCAGATCTGCCTGATGGATTGCGCCACCATGTGGCTGACCAATCATTTACTGGCAGAGCATGACCTGCAGGCCGCCCAGGACGGGCTGCTGGCGGCAGTGGACCGGTGCCAGGCGGACCTGGTTATCGTGTCCAATGAAACGGGCCTTGGCGTCGTTCCCGAGAACGCGCTGGCCCGCCGGTTCCGCGAGGCGCAGGGGCGGCTCAATATCGCCCTGGCGGCGCGGGCGGATACTGTTGTGCAGGTGACCGCGGGGCTGCCGCTTGTGCTGAAGGGGGCCGTATGATCACCCGGCTGTTTCTGGTCCGGCATGGGCCGACTCACGCGAAATCCATGGTCGGCTGGTCGGATCTGCCCGCCGATCTGACCGATTCGGCAGCGTTGGCGCGCCTGTCGGACTACCTGCCTGCAGACGCGCTGGTGGTGTCCTCGGACCTGTCCCGCGCGGCGGAGACCGCCACCGCCATCCAGGGACGCCGGCAGCGCCTGCCGCATGTGCAAGCTCTGCGCGAGATCCACTTTGGCGCCTGGGAGCTGCGGACCTGGGCCGAGGTGGACGCCGAGGACCCGGAGCGTATCCGCGCCTATTGGGAAACCCCGGGCGATGTGACCCCGCCGGGCGGTGAGAGCTGGCACCAGGTCTGCAACCGGGTTAACGCGGCCGTTGACGGGCTGATCGACGCGCACCGGGGCCGCGACCTGATCGTGGTGGGCCACTTCGGCCAGATCCTGACCCAGATCCAGCGTGCGGAATTGCTGACCGCGGAAGAGGCCTTTGCCCACCGCATCGACAACCTGTCCGTCAGCGAAGTGCTGCATGGCCCTGAGGGCTGGCGGACGGGTGTTATCAATCACCTTCCGTGACGGATACCATCACAAACATTCCATTTCGCGATTGATTACCAGGCGCTAGCCTCCTGGCATGGCTTACGAACTTTATATTGGCGACCGCATGTATTCCAGCTGGTCCTTGCGCGGCTGGCTCATGCTCGAAAAATTCTCCCTGCCCCACACTGTGCATATGGTGGGGCTGTATTCAGGAACCATGGCGGATGACATGGCGCATCTGGCCCCGGCGCGGCTGGTGCCCGCCTTGCGCACGCCTGAAGGCACGGTGATTGGCGAAAGCATGGCGATTGCCGAGACCTTGGCAGAGCGGCACCCGGAGGCCGGTCTCTGGCCGTCAGATCCGGCGCAGCGTACCACGGCGCGCTGGCTGGCCGCGGAAATGGCCGCAGGCTTCGGCGCGCTGCGCAGTGAATGCCCGATGCAGCTTGCCCATGTCTATGAAGGGTTCGAGGTTTCACCTGGCGTGAAGGCCGACCTGAACCGGATCGAGTCCCTGTTCGCCCACGCCCGCAAGGTCTCAGGCCACAGCAGCGGCTATCTGTTCGGGGCGTATTCGCTGGCGGATGTGTTCTACACCCCGGTGGCCGCGCGGATCGTGGGGTATGGTCTGCCGGTATCCGGGGAAACCCGCGTCTATTGCAAGCTGCTGCTGTCCGACCCCGCAGTCCTGCGCTGGCAGGAGCAGGCGCATGAAGTCAGTTATGATCCCGAACCCTATGCAATGGATCTGCCGCGGCGCCCCTGGTCGCTGGACTGAGGCCGCAGGCAGCGCGAATTCTGCGTGAATTCGCCTCCCGCTGCCGCTTGCGTTAACGACTCGGAAACCACGATTGCCAAGCATTTCTCCCTGCACCAGGAGGGTTGGGAGACATGACCGCACGATCCTACACAGTTGCCTTTCAAGGGGTCGAGGCCCGGCTGGTCGAGGTGCAATGCGCCGTCGCCCCGGGCCTGCCCGCCTTCTCAGTCGTCGGGTTGCCGGACAAGGCCGTCTGCGAGGCGCGCGAGCGGGTGCGGGCAGCCTTTGCGGCGATGTCCATCGCCCTGCCCTCGCGCCGGATCACCATAAACCTGTCGCCCGCCGGCCTGCCCAAGGAAGGCAGCCATTTCGACCTGCCCATTGCACTCGCCCTGCTGGCCGCGATCGGCATCATCCCGGAGGAAAAGGCCGAGGAAACCATCGCTTTGGGAGAATTGTCGCTGGACGGCCAGCTGATTGCGGTGGCGGGCGCCCTGCCAGCCGCAGTGACCGCGGCGGAGGAAGGCCTGATGCTGCTCTGCCCGAAACCCTCGGGGCCGGAGGCGGCCTGGGTCGATGCGGCGCAGGTGATCGGCGCTGGCACGCTGACGGAGGTGGTGCAGCATTTCACCGGACAGCGGCGCATTGAACCCTCCGCGCCCGGCGAGGCGGTCAGCGGGCTGGGCGGCAAGGATTTGCGCGACGTGAAAGGCCAGGAAACGGCCAAGCGGGCGCTGGAAATCGCGGCGGCCGGACGCCATCACATGCTGATGATCGGCCCGCCCGGCTCCGGCAAGTCGATGCTGGCCGCGCGGCTGCCCTCGATCCTGCCGCCGCTGTCGCCCGCGGAGGCGCTGGAAACCTCGATGATCCATTCCCTGTGCGGGCTGATCGACGAGGGCGGCATCAGCCGCGCCCGCCCGTTCCGCGAGCCGCACCACACCGCCTCGATGGCGGCGATTGCCGGCGGCGGCAGGCGCGCCCAGCCCGGCGAGATCAGCCTGGCCCATAACGGCGTGCTGTTTCTGGATGAGCTGCCGGAGTTCGGCCGCCCGGTGCTGGAAACCCTGCGCCAGCCGCTGGAAACCGGCGAGGTGATGGTGGCGCGCGCAAACGCCCATGTGAAATACCCCAGCCGTTTCATGCTGGTGGCCGCCGCCAACCCCTGCAAATGCGGCTATCTGGCGGATGCCAACCGCGCCTGTTCCCGGGCGCCCCTCTGCGGCGCGGATTACCTGGGCCGGATCTCAGGCCCGCTGCTGGACCGCTTCGACCTGCATCTGGACGTGCCGCCGGTGGATGTCGCCGACCTGGAGCTGCCGCCCGGCGCCGAAGGCTCTGCTGAGGTGGCACAGCGGGTGGCCATCGCCCGCGAGATGCAAAACGCCCGGTTCCGGGACCATCCCGGCCTGCGCCAGAACGCCGATGCCGAGGGCAGCCTGCTGGAGGAGATTGCTGCCCCGGACGCCCAAAGCCGCGACCTTCTGATCCGTGCCGCCGAGCGCTTTGGCCTCAGTGCGCGCGGCTATCACCGGGTGCTGCGGGTTGCCCGCACCATCGCCGACCTGGCCTGTGAGGAGCGCGTGCAGCGCCAGCACTTCGCCGAGGCGCTGAGCTTCCGGCTGCCCTCATCCCGCTGAGCCGCCGTCCAGCGCCCTGACCGCAAAGGCAGCCGCCTCTTCCAGCGCGGCCTGCCCCTCCGGCAGGTGCCCGGCCATGAACTGCCAGACGTGCGGCACATCGCGCCACAGGGTCAGGCGGACGCTGCCGCCCGCGGCCTGCAGCCGCTCTGCCATCCGCTCCGCATCCGACAGCAGCACTTCGACGTCGCCTGCCTGGATCAGCACCGGCGGCGGATCGGGAAACTCCGCAAACAGCGGGGACGCGCGCGGATCAGCAGGGTCCGCGCCTGCCAGATACTGCTCGATAACCTCTTTCATCCGCCCGGCGGGGATGATCACATCCTTGTCCCGGTTGGCTTGGATACTGGCTCCGCTCAGCGTCAGATCGCACCAGGGGGAAAAGGCAATCACACCCGCCGGCCGCTCGCCCTTGGCCAGTAGCCCGCCCAGCAGCGCCAGCGCCAGCCCGCCGCCTGCGCTGTCGCCCGCCAGCAGGATGTCCCCCGGCCCATAGCCCATACGGCGCAGCGACTGCCAGGCCGTCATCGCATCATCGTATGCGGCCGGAAACGGAGCCTCCTGCAGCAGCCGGTAATCGGGCACGGCGATCTCAGTGCTAGAGGCGTAAGAGAGACGGGACAGCATCCCCTGATAGGCTCGGGCGCTGCCGGCCAGATAGGCACCGCCGTGCAGGAACAGGATGACCCGCCGGCTGCGGGTCTGCCCGGCGGAGACCAGATACAGCGGCACCGGAGCAGGCCGCCGCAGCACCCGGGTATAGGGCAGCGCCGGGCAAAACAGCGGTGCGGTCAGGTCAAAGACCCTGCGCACGAAGTCCGGGCTGCCGGTCAGCCGCAGCGCCGGTTTCATGCCATAACGCATCCACGCATTTATGGCCCGGCGCTGCCAGCTCATCAGCGGATCTTGGCTTCGATCGCCTGCCAGATCTTCTCGGCGATGTTCACACCGTCAAACCGCTCCAGCTCCTGAATGCCGGTGGGCGAGGTCACGTTGATCTCGGTCAGGTAATCGCCGATCACGTCGATGCCGACAAAGATCTGGCCCTTTTCGCGCAAGAGCGGCCCGATGGCGGCGCAGATTTCCATGTCGCGCTCGCTGAGACCGGTCTTTTCGGGCCGGCCGCCCACGTGCATGTTGGACCGGGTCTCGCCCGCCGCGGGCACGCGGTTGATCGCCCCCACCGGCTCGCCGTCGACCAGGATCACCCGCTTGTCGCCGTTGCTGACGTCGGGCAGGAATTTCTGCACGATCAGCGGCTCGCGGCTGAAGCCGGTGAACAGCTCATGCAGCGAGGTGAGGTTGCGGTCATTGGCGTCCAGCCGGAACACGCCGGCGCCGCCGTTGCCGTACAGCGGCTTGAGGATCACGTCGCCATGAACCTCCTTGAACGCCTTGATGGTCTGCAAATCGCGGGCGATGGTGGTCGGCGGGGTCAGGTCCGGGAACTTCAGAACCAGCAGCTTTTCCGGGTAATTGCGCACCCAGAACGGGTCGTTCACCACCAGCGCCTGCCCCTTCAGCATGTCCAGAAGATGCGTGGAAGTGATGTAATGCATGTCAAACGGCGGGTCCTGGCGCAGCCAGACCACGTCGAACACGCCCAGGTCCACTTCGCGTTCCGGTCCCAGCACCGCCGGCGCATCCGCCACCCGCTGCACCGTCATGTCATGGCCGCGGGCGGTGATGCGACCCTCCTGATAGGCCAGATGGTCAGGGGTGTAGAAGAACAGCTCATGGCCGCGCGCCTGCGCCTCTTCGGCCAGGCGGAAGCTGCTGTCCGCGTTGATGTCCACGCCCATGACCGGGTCCATCTGGAAGGCGATTTTCATGGCAGTATCCCTTGTAAACTGGCCAAATACATGGCCCACCCCGCCCTGGGGTTCAATGGGTGAGGCGCGGTTCAATCCATGCCAAAAGCGTTTTCGATGATTTCCACAGCGCCGGTTCCGTTGACCAGCGCCGCGTCAAACCGCACCGGCGTCAGCTGCCCCTGCGGCGCGTTCTCCAGATACTGCCCGGCGCTGGCATAGATGCGCTCCGCCTGCCGCGGCGTGATGCGCAGGGCCGCGGCGGCGCTGGTGGCGCTGTGCTTCACCTCGACAAACACCAGCCCCTCCGGCCCGCGCAGGATCAGGTCGATTTCGCCGCCCTGCCCGCGCCAGCGGCGCTCCGCCACGGTGTAGCCGCGGTTCTCGTAGTGGCGGGCAACGATCTCCTCCGCCGCTTCGCCCGCCAGATTGGCGCGGCTGCCGCGATGCTGGCGGGCGCGGGTCATGCCTCAGCCGCCCTTCGCCAGCTGCAGCGCCAGCTGATAGACCTTGCGCCGGGGCAGCCCGTGCATTTCGGCGACAATGGCGGCGGCGTCCTTTACCGAGTTGCCCTGCAAGGCGGCCTGCAGATCGCTTTCCAGATCGCCCTCGCTCACCTCCGTCTCCTGGCCGCGGTCGACCAGCAGCACGATCTCGCCCTTGACCGGGCTGTCTTCCAGACCGGCCGCCAGATCCGCCAGCGGCGCGCGGCGCACTTCCTCGAACTTCTTGGTCAGCTCGCGGCACAGCGCCGCCGGGCGGTTGCCCAGCACCGCGGCCATATCCGCGACCGAGGCGGCAGCCCGCTTAGGCGATTCATAGAATATCAGCGTGCCGGGGATGTCCCGCAGCTCCTCCAGCCGCTTGCGGCGGGCACCAGAGGCGTTGGGCAGGAAGCCCGCAAAGAAAAACGCATCCGTCGGCAGCCCGGCCAGTGTCAGCGCCGTTGCCGCCGCCGAGGCGCCGGGCGCGCAGGTGACCGTGTGCCCGGCCTCTGCCGCGGCGCGGCTGAGGTCAAAGCCCGGATCGGCAATCAGCGGCATCCCGGCCTCGGAGGCATAGGCAACCGATTTCCCCTCCGCCAGCGCCTCAAGCAGCTTGGCCCGCGCGCCGCTGCCGCTGTGATCGTGATAGGCGATGATCCGCCGCCCGCCGAGCGGCACCCCGTGTATCTCCATCAGCTTGCGCAGCGAGCGTGTATCCTCCGCCGCGAGCACATCAGCCGAGGCCAGCACATCCAGCGCCCGCAAGGTAATGTCGCGGGCAGTGCCGATCGGCGTGGCAACAAAGTACAGCCCGGGGGACAATATGACATTCTGGTGATTCAACGCTGGACCCGCCTTTTTGGTCGTTTATGATCCGTCCTTAAACCCACACGGCGCAACCGCGCCGGGAGAACGGAGTTTCAAGACATTATGTTTGCTGTTTTCAAACGGGCCCGCAAGGCGGCACTGACAGCTGCCGCGGCACTTTCCGCCATTGCCCTGACTGCCTGTGATCCGGTTGCCATTAGCACCGGCCCGACCATCAACACCTCCAAGCCGGTGCCGGTGGCGCTGCTGGTGCCGCGCGGCTCCGCCCAGCAGGGCGACCGGGTGCTGGCCCAGAGCCTGGAAAATGCCGCCCGGCTGGCCATCGGCGATCTGCAGGGCGCGCAGATCGACCTGCGCGTCTATGACACCGCGGGCAATCCGGCAACCGCCTCCACCGCGGCGCAGCAGGCGCTGGACGACGGCGCCCGGGTCATCCTGGGCCCGGTCTATGCCGAGGCCGCCAACGCGGCCGGCATCGCCGCCCGCCAGCGCGGGGTGAACGTGCTGGCCTTCTCCAACAACCCGGCGATTGCCGGCGGCAACGTCTTTATCCTAGGGCCGACTTTCGACAACACCGCCCGCAGGCTGACCAGCTTTGCGGCCCGCAACGGCAAGCGCAACATCCTGGTTGTCGGCGGCAATGATGCGGCCGGTGCCGCCGGCCGGGCTGCCATCCAGCGCGCAGCCAGCCAGACCGGTGTCAACATCGCCGGCAGCGTCGGCTATGAACTGTCGCAGCAGGGGGTGATCAATGCCATCCCCACCATCCGCACCGAAGCGGCAGGCGCCGATGCGGTGTTCCTGACCTCGACCACCGCAGGCGCCTTGCCGCTGCTGGCGCAGCTGCTGCCCGAAGCCGGCGTCGACCCGGCCGACAAACAGTATATCGGCCTGACCCGCTGGGACATTCCCGCGCAGACCCTGACCCTTCCGGGCGTGCAGGGCGGCTGGTTCGCAATGCCTGACCAAAGCAAGGTGCAGCAGTTCAGCGCCCGCTACCAGTCCAGCTATGGCGCGGCGCCGCACTCCATCGGCAGCCTGGCCTATGACGGCATTGCCGCCATCGGCGCGCTGGTCGCTGCGGGCAAGTCCGACGCTCTGACCGGTGCGGCGCTGACCCAGGGGGCAGGCTTCCAGGGGGCCGGCGGCATCTTCCGCCTGCGGCCGGACGGCACCAATGAGCGCGGCCTGGCGGTTGCCACCATTCAAGAACAGAAGGTCGTGATCATTGACCCAGCCCCAAGCAGCTTCGCCGGCGCAGGTTTCTGAAGCCCCTGCCGGCTCCCCGCGGCACACTGCCGACGGGTTTCCCGAACCGCTGGGGCCGCTGATCTGCGGCCCCTCGGAGATTTTTGATGCCGCCGCCATCCGCGAACAGATTGAAGCATCGGCGGCGGATTGCACCCCGGCAGAGCTGCGCGGCGAAACGGTGAAAATCCTGCGCGCGGCCAATAAAGCCGGGCGCGCGGCCATTGCCGAGGCCTTTGCCGCCAAACCCTTTGCCGCGCGCGAGCTGACCCGCTCTTATACCTTCCTGACCGACGGGCTGGTCACCACCGCGCTGCATGTCGCCAGCGGCCTGTTGCACCCGCTGGCCAACCCGACCCGGGGAGAGCGCATCGCGGTGCTGGCGGTCGGCGGCTATGGCCGAGGCGAGATGGCGCCGGCCTCGGACGTCGACCTGCTGTTTCTGACCCCCTACAAGATCACCGCTTGGGCCGAGAGCGTCATCGAGTCGATGCTCTACATCCTCTGGGATCTGCGGCTGAAGGTCGGCCACTCCAGCCGCACCATCAAGGATTGCATCCGGCTGGGCGGCGAGGATTACACCATCCGCACGGCGATGCTGGAGCAGCGGTTCCTGGCCGGCCACGCGCCGCTGGCCAAGGAGCTGGACAAAAGGCTGCGGGCAGAGCTGTTCTCCAAGGATGCCGAGCAGTTCATCGAAGCGAAGCTGGCCGAACGCGACGCGCGCCACCTGAAACAGGGCCAGCGCTATGTGGTTGAGCCCAACGTGAAAGAGGGCAAGGGCGGCTTGCGCGACCTGCAGTCGCTGTTCTGGATTGCCAAATACCTCTACCAGGTCAAGGACGCCGAAGACCTGGTGCCCCTGGGGCTTTTCCACCCCGAGGAGATGGAGCTGTTTGCCAAGGCGGCGGCCTTCCTGTGGGCGGTGCGCTCGCATCTGCATCTGGCCACCGGCCGCGCCACTGAGCAGCTGACCTTTGACATGCAGGTCGAGGTGGCTGCGCGCATGGGCTATGAAGACAAGGCCGGCCGCCGCGGTGTCGAACTGTTCATGCAGGATTACTTCCGCCATGCCACCCGCGTCGGCGACCTGACCCGTATTTTCCTGACCAAGCTGGAAGCCAGCCACCAGAAGGGCGCGCCGCTCCTGGAGCGGATCTTCCGCCGCCGCCCGCGGATCAAGCCCGGCTACCGGGTGGTGCATAACCGGCTGGACGTCGCCGATCCGGAGGCGTTCTTGCAGGACAAGGTGAACCTGCTGCGGCTGTTCGAGGAAGCGCTGCGCACCGGCATGCTGATCCATCCGGACGCGATGCGGCTGGTGACTGCCAATCTGCACTTGATTGACGACAACATGCGCAACGACAAGGAGGCGCGGCGGCTCTTCCTTGATCTGCTGCTCAAGCACGGCAACCCGGAGCGCGCGCTGCGGCGGATGAACGAACTGGGCGTGCTGTCAGCCTTCCTGCCGGAATTCGAGCCGATCGTGGCGATGATGCAGTTCAACATGTACCACTCCTACACGGTGGACGAGCACACCATTCAGGTGATCGCCAATTTCGCCGCCATCGAGCGCGGCGAGCTGGAGGATGAGCTGCCGTTGTCCTCGGAGGTGCTGCGCAAGGGGCTGAACCGCAAGGTGCTGATGGTGGCGATGCTCCTGCACGACATCGGCAAGGGCCGGCCGCAGGACCATTCGATCCTGGGCGCCCAGATCGCCCGCAAGGTGGCGCCGCGGCTGGGGCTGAAACCTTCGGAATGCGAGACTGTGGAATGGCTGGTCCGCTATCACCTGCTGATGTCGGACATGGCCCAGAAACGCGACATCGCCGACCCGCGCACGGTGCGCGATTTCGCCAAAGCGGTGCAGACCGTCAAACGGCTGGACCTACTGTTGCTGCTGACCGTCTGCGACATCCGCGGCGTCGGCCCGGACACCTGGAACAACTGGAAGGCGGCGCTCTTGCGCGCGCTTTACGGGCAGACCCGCGCCGCGCTTGAGGGCGGTATGGAGGCGCTGAACCGCGAGCACCGCGGCGCGTCCGCCAAGAAAGCGCTGCGCCAGGCGCTGCCGGACTGGTCCAAAGCAGATCTCAAGACCGAAACCGCCCGCCACTACCCGCCGTACTGGCACGGTTTGCATGTCACTGCGCATGTGGATTTTGCCGAAATGCTTCGCGAATTCACCGCCAAGGGCGACCCGGGCGAGGTGATGATCCGGCTTTATCCGGACGTGGACCGCGACGCCACCCGCGCCTGTTTCGTGATGGAGGATCACCCCGGCATCTTTGCCCGCATCGTCGGCGCGCTGGCGCTGGTCGGGGCCAATGTGGTGGATGCCCGCTCCTACACCACCAAGGACGGCTATGTGACCGATGCCTTCTGGATCCAGGACAGCGAGGGCCACCCCTTCGACCCGATGCGCCTGCACCGGCTCAAGCAGATGATCGAAAAGACGCTCAAAGGCGAGGTGATCGCCCGCGATGCGCTGAAGTCCCGCGACAAGATCAAGAAGCGCGAGCGTGCTTTCAAGGTGCCGACCCACATCACCTTCGACAACGAAGGCTCGGAGATCTACACCATCATCGAGGTCGACACCCGCGACCGCCCCGGCCTGCTCTATGACCTGGCGCGCGCCCTGGCCGCCGCCAATGTCTATATTGCCAATGCGGTGATTGCGACCTATGGCGAACAGGTGGTGGATGCCTTCTATGTCAAGGACATGTTCGGCTTGAAATACTATTCGGAGTCCAAACAGCGGACGCTGGAAAAGAAGCTGCGCGAGGCGATTGCCGAGGGCGCAAAGCGGGCGGATATATGAAGCCAATCAGATTGCTTTCGGGGTTCCTGACCGTCGGGTTCTGGACGCTGGCCAGCCGTGTGCTGGGCTTTGCGCGCGAGATCCTGATCGCCGCCTTCATCGGGCCGGGGCCGGTGCTGGACGCCTTTATCGTGGCCTTCCGCCTGCCCAACATGTTCCGCCGTTTCTTTGCCGAAGGCGCGTTCAACGCGGCCTTCGTCCCGGCCTTTTCCAAGCGGTATGAGGCCGGCGAAGACGCCACCGCCTATGCGCAGCAGGCCTTCAACCTGCTGGCTGCCGCGGTGCTGGCGCTGGTGGGCCTGGCCATGGTGTTCATGCCGGGACTGGTCTGGCTGACGGCGGGCGGTTTTGTCGGCGATGCACGCTTCGATATGGCGGTGGGATACGGCCATATCGTCTTTCCCTACATCCTGTTCATGTCGCTGGCGGCGCTGTTTTCCGGGGTGCTGAACGCCACCGGGCGCTTTGCCGCTGCCGCCGCTGCGCCGGTCCTGCTCAACATTTTCGCCTGCTCGGCCATGACCGCAGGCGCGCTTTTGGGCGGCGAGGTGGTGACCTGGCTGGTCTGGACCATACCGGTGGCCGGCGTCGCCCAGCTGGCGCTGGTCTGGGCGGCTGCTGACAGGGCCGGGATACGCCTGCGCCCCGGCCTGCCCCGCTGGAACAGCGAGATGCGCGACCTGGTCCGGATTGCCGTGCCTGCCGCGCTGGCGATGGGGGTCACGCAGATCAACCTGGTGGTCGGGCAATACGTGGCCTCCGACATTGAAAAGGCCGCCAGCTGGCTGTTCATTGCCGACCGCCTCTATCAGCTGCCATTGGGCGTGGTGGGCATTGCCGTCGGCATCGTGCTGCTGCCTGCCCTGTCGCGCCGCCTGCGGGCGGGCGACGGTGCCGGCTCCCAGGACGCCCTGTCGCGCGCCGGGGAGTTCTCGCTGCTGCTGGCGGTGCCGTCTGCCGTTGCCTTCATCACCGTGCCGCTGCCGCTGGTCTCGGTGCTGTATGAGCGTGGCGCAACCGGCCCGGAGGACGTGGCCGCGATTGCCATCGCAGTCGCCATTTACGGCGCGGGCCTGCCGGCCTTCATGCTGCAAAAGGTGCTGCAGCCGCTCTACTTCGCGCGGGAAGACACCAGAACCCCGTTCCACTATGCGCTGGTGGCAATGGCCGTAAACGCCGCGCTGGCCTTTGGGCTCAAGCCGGTGCTGGGCTGGATCGCCCCCGCCATTGCCGCCTCTGCCGCAGGCTGGGCCATGGTGGCGCTGCTAGCGCTCGGTGCCCGCCGCATGGGGGAGGAAGCCCGGTTCGACGCCCGGTTCCACCGCCGCGCCTGGCGCATCCTGGCGGCCTCCGCCGTGATGGGCGCGGTGCTCTACGCGGTGGCGCACACCGTCGGCTGGCTGTTCACGCTGGACTACTGGCGCTACCTGTCCCTGCTGGGGCTGGTGGTGCTGGGCGGCGCGGTCTACTTCGCCGCGGGCCAGGCCCTCGGCGCTTTCCGCCTGTCGGAATTCCGCACCGCCCTCAGCCGCCGGAAACAGGCATGAGCCGCCTCTCCTGCCCCGCCGGCTTTGTGCTGTTCCGCCCCGGGCAGGAGTGCCCCGGCTTTGTCCGCCTCACCGCCGGCCGCATCAAGGTCACGCTGACCGCCGCCAACGGCCGCGAGGTCGTCCTGTACCGTGTTGGCCCGGGCGATATCTGCCTGCAGACCTTCGCTTGCCTCACCGACGGGCGCACTTATGCGGCGGAGGGCGTCGCGGAAACCGCACTGGAGGGAGAACTCATCCCGCACGCCGATTTCCGCCGCGCCATGTCAGAGGACGGGGCCTTCAGGGCCGAAGTCCTGACCGCCGTTGCCCGCCGCTTTGCCGACTACGAGCAGCTGGTGGAAGATGTTGCCCTCACCGGCTTTGACGCCCGCCTCGCCCGGGTGCTGCTGCGGCTGGCGCAGGGCGGCGATGAGATCCGCATCACCCATGACGCGCTGGCCGCCGAAACCGCCTCTGGCCGCGCTTTCGTCACCCGGCGGCTGCGCGAATTCGCCCGCCTCGGCCTGGTGGAAACACAGCGCGGGCAGCTGCGTATCCTGGACCGCGCCGGGCTGGAGCGGATGGCGCAGGACGAAGCCTGAGCTTTGGTGACACTGTCACCGACAGCCGCCCCGGCCGCGGTCTAAAATGGACTCAGAATTTCCAACCTGAGTTCGAAAGGACCACCCAATGCCCCGTAACGAAGGCACCCTCGACCGCGCCCTGCGCATCATTCTCGGCCTGATCCTGCTGTCGCTGGTGTTCATCGGCCCGCAAACCCTGTGGGGCCTCATCGGCCTGGTGCCGCTGGCGACCGGCCTCATGGGCTACTGCCCTCTTTATCAAATCCTCGGCCTCAGCACGTGTCCGCTTAAGAAGCAGGGCTGACCTTCCCTGCCAATTCCGGGTCAAGGGCGGCATAGCCACCGCGCGGCACGCGCGGTTCACCCTTGGGGCGGGATTTGCCGGCCGCAAAATGGAGATAGCGCCTTCACGGCAAACCTGCCCCTGAAGCGCTTCTCAGCGGCTCTTCCCGCCGCGCGTCAGCGCGGCCCGGCCCAACGGCTGCAAATGCCCCTTGGGGCATCGGCAGCGGGCGGGAGCGCCCCGTTTCAATCGTGGCGGATGCGGTTGCGGATCCGGGCCCAGCCGCCCGGCGCCAAAAAGAACGACAGGCTGAACCCGGTGGCAAAACCCGCCAGGTCGGCCACCCAGTCCTTCTGGCCGCCAAACAGCAGCCCGAACACCAGCTGCGCCCCCATCAGGAAGGCAATCAGCGAAAACGCCCGGCTTTGCTGCGCCCCGACCGAGGCCAGCGAGCGCCAAAGCAAAAAGGTGAACGCCCCGATCAGCCCATAGACCGCCGGAAAGCCGCCGATCAGGGGCTGGCCGCTGCTCACCAGCAGCGCATAGCCCAGCGCGCCGCCGGCGCCGGACAGGATAAAGATGATCACCATCGCCAGATCGCCCATCACCTCGCCCACCATCTTGCCCATCGCCAGCACAAAGACGCAGACAAACAGCGCGTGGGTAAAGGCGCCATGCACAAAGATATAGGAGACAAAGCGCTTCAGATGCTCCGGCAGCCAGCGGCCGCTGTCCTGCATCCACCAGAAAATCTCGCTGGAGAACGCATAGGACTGGATCGCCTCCAGCCGCCAGCCGATCGCCTCCGGACCGCCCAGGATGCCGCGCGCGCCCAGCGAGAACACCGCCTCGATCCCGATAATGATCAGGACCAGCGCCACCACCGCGGCGGGCAGAGGGTTGAGGGGGGCATTATTGGGCTGGCTGCTCATCCGGGCTCCTTGCGGCACGGAATCCCCCGCGCCTGTTGACCTATCCTGGCCCCATGGGTAAGCGACGATGGTGCATAATTCCAGACGGGAGTTTCCGGCTATGAGCGAAACCAGCTTCACCCCGCGCGTCTTTTCGGGGATCCAGCCTTCGGGCAACCTGCACTTGGGGAATTACCTCGGTGCGCTGAAGCGCTTCGTCGACTGGCAGGCCAAGGACGTTGAGACCATCTATTGCATGGTCGACCTGCACGCGATCACCGTCTGGCAGGATCCCAAGGACCTGATGAAATCGACCCGCGAGCTGTGCGCGGGCTTCATCGCGGCGGGCATCGACCCGGAAAAGTCCATCCTGATCAACCAGTCCCAGGTGCCCGAGCACGCGCAGCTGGCGTGGATCTTCAACTGCGTCGCCCGCATGGGCTGGATGCAGCGGATGACACAGTGGAAGGACAAGGCCGGCAAGAACCAGCAGAACGCCTCGCTGGGACTGTTTGCCTATCCGGCGCTGATGGCCGCCGACATCCTGGTGTACCACGCCACCCATGTGCCGGTTGGCGAGGACCAGAAACAGCATCTGGAACTGACCCGCGATATCGCCATCAAGTTCAACCATGACTATGGCGTCAACTTCTTCCCGGAGACCGAACCGGTGATCGAAGGCGCCGCCACCCGGGTGATGAGCCTGCGCGACGGCTCCAAGAAGATGTCGAAATCGGATGCATCCGACGCCTCCCGCATCAATCTGACCGATGACGCCGACGCCATCGCGAAGAAGATCCGCAAGGCCAAGACCGACCCCGAGGCGCTGCCGTCCGAGGCCGAAGGCCTGGAGGACCGCCCCGAGGCGCGCAACCTGGTCAATATCTATGCCGCCCTGAACGAGCAGAGCGTCGATCAGGTGCTGGCGGATGTCGGCGGCCGGCAGTTCTCGGAATTCAAACCGATGCTGGCGGATCTGGCGGTATCCAAGCTGGCGCCGATCTCGACCGAGATGGCGCGGCTGATGCAGAACCAGGACGAAATCGACAAGATTTTGTCCCGCGGCTCCGACCGCGCGCGCGAGATCACCGCACCAATCCTGCGCAAGACCTATGACATTGTCGGCATGGTTCCGCCCGTAAGCCTCTGAATTTCAGTGCCGCTGGCGGAAAACGGCCAGATTTCAGCCGCCCCCTCGGGGGCGGCTTCTTTTTTGCCGGGCCGCCGGGAAACTTTTTCCCCACTCAGCGGTTACCCCCGTACGGCCATGTGCCGGAACAAGGAAGGAACCGTTATGAAACCGGGAATTTTCAAATCGACCACGGCGCTGGCAGTGATGGTCTCGCTGGCAGCACCGCTGCCCGCCCTGTCGCAGGACAAGGGCAACAAGCGCATTGACCTTACCCAGATGACCACTGCCGAGATCGGCAAACTGGTCGAGCGCTGCAGGAAACGCGCTGAACGGCAGCAAAAGAAGCTGGCCGCAGGCGGGGAAGTCCAGGAAAAATCCGGCCGGATCGCCAAGTTCTGCCAGGCCTATGGCACCGGCGCCTTTGACGCTGAGCTGCCGGGCGAGCTGCAATCCGCCAGCGTGCTGGCCAGCGTGGCAGAGATGACGGCGGATGCCGGGGCCGCTGTTGAAGCTGAGGCCGGCGCGGAAGTGCAGGCTGGCGCGGACGCTCAGGCTGCGGGCGGTGAGAACACCCAGCAGCAGGCAGACGGCACAGCCCCTGCCCAAACTGAGGCCGCGGCTGAGGCTGGTGCTGACGCCAATGCAGAGGCAGAAGCCGCCGCAGCAGCGGAAACTGCTGCCGAAACGGAGGCTGCCGCAGAGTCTGCTGCCGCTCAGGAAGCTGCAGAGGCCGCTGCCCTGGCAGAGGCACTGGAGCAGGAGGCCGCCGCTCAGGAAGCGCAAGCCGAAGCGCAGGACGAACAGGCCGAAGCTCAGGCTGATCAGCAGGCCGAGGCCCAGGCGGAGCAGCAGACCCAAGCGCAAGCTGAGCAGCCGGCAGAGGATGCCGCCGCTAAAGAAACCGCAACCAGCGCCGAAGCGATTGCCGCCGATCTGGCCCAGTCGCAGGGCGATACCGGCGAAACTGCCGACAACCCCGAACTGGTAGAGCTGGACAGCCAGGCCCAGGCCGATGCTCAGGCCGAAGCCGAGACTGAGACCGCCGCAGCTGCCGCTGCCGCCGCGGATAACAGCGAAGGCCAGGCCGAGGTGACCGAAGAAACAGTGACCGAGGAAACCGTGCGCAGCTCAGATGAGGAGTTTGAGACCGAAGTCGGCGCGGACACCCAAGCTGCGGCAGAAGCCCCTGCCCCTCAGGCCAATGCCGCCGCGGAAGAAGATGACAGCGGCCTGTCCGACCAGCAGCGCAACGCCCTGCTTGGCCTTGGCGCCCTGGCCATCGGCACACTGCTTAACAATGGCGGTAAGGTGGTGTCCAACACAGGCGACCGCGCCATCGTGGAGCAGGACGGCCAGTACCGCGTGCTGAAGGACGACGACGCACTGCTGCGCCAGCCGGGCTCGAATGTGACCACCTACCGGTTCCAGGACGGCTCAACCCGCACCGTGGTGACCAGCGAGAACGGCGTTGAGGTGGAAACCATCCGCTCCGCCGAAGGCCGGGTGCTGCGCCGGACCCGCATCCTGCCGGACGGCCGCAGTGTGGTGCTGTTCGACGACACCCAAAAGTCTGAAAAGGTCGTGGTGAACGAGCTGCCGCAAGTTCAGGACAACCGCCGTGCCTTCTCCGGCACCGGTGCCGTATCGGCTGAGGACCTGGCCGCAGCGCTGGCCGCGCAGGAAGCTCCGCAGGTTGACCGCCGCTTCTCGCTGGCGCAGGTCCGCAACATCGACGCGGTGCGCCGCCTGGTGCCTGTGATCAACGTTGACTCGGTGAACTTCGACACCGGCTCCGCAGTGATCCGCCCGCAGGAGGCCGAAGAGCTAGCCGCCCTGGGCAACGCACTGCGCGAGCTGATCGACCGCAGCCCTGGCGAGGTGTTCCTGATCGAAGGCCACACCGATGCGGTGGGCGCAGCGACCTATAACCTGGCGCTGTCGGACCGCCGCGCCGAAACCGTGGCGCTGGCGCTGACCGAATACTTCGACGTGCCGCCGGAGAACATGGTGGTGCAAGGCTATGGTGAAAGCGACCTGGCCGTGCAGACGCTGGACGCCGAACGCGTCAACCGCCGCGTCGCGGTGCGCCGCATCACACCGCTGCTGGGCAGCGAAAGCTGATCCGAATGCTTGAACAGCTGCACCCGGCGGGACTTCTCCGCCGGGTGTGTTTCCGTGCCTATTCCGCCGGTGTCCTGCGACGGGACCACAGCCCGTACTTCAGGGCAAATGACTTCAGCGAAAACCGGCGCCTGCCGGAATTCGCGCGCGTCTTCCCGGCCGCGGTGCGGTCGAACTCATACATGTCGATGGCGCGTTCGGCGCAGCCGCAGGCCTCGCCCAGCCCGACCTTTTTGTAATAGAAATTCTCAAAGCTCTCAGGTTTCTGCATCGCATCCTCCCTTGGCGGAGCAGGCTAACGCAGAAAACGCTGAACGCAAAACGGCCTTTACAGCCCCTTCACCCCATGAAGGGTCAGATCCGCAACCAGCCGGGCATAATCCTCCCGCGCCTTGGACCCGGCGCCGGTATTCCACATGTAATACCAGTTCAGCATCCCGAAGACCGACATGGTAGCGCCGCGCAGCTTGGCGCTGTCGCCGTCAAAAACCTCAGGCGCCACCGCCTGCAACGCATCGCTCATGAACTGGACCATCTCGCGCTGATAGCCGCGCAGATGCTTCTGCTGCTCCTCCGGCAGCGCCCCCATCGCACCCAGCTGCACCTGGTGCTCATGGTCTGCGCCCTGATAGGCCAGCAGGATTTCCGAAACGATGCGGCGCAGCCGCTCCTGCGGGCCGTAGCCGTCCAGCTCCACCTCGCAGACCCGGTCGCGCAGGTCGCTGAGGTAGGTGTCAAGGAGGCCGAAGAGAACGGCATCCTTGCTGTCATAGTAGTGGTAGATGTTCGCCTTGGAGATCCCGCATTCCCGCGCCAGCTGGGTCATCGACGCGCGGTCATAGCCTGCTTCCGCAAACACTTTGGCTGCGGACTTCAGGATCTGCGCGCGTTTCTGATCATGGTCTTTTGCGATCGTGCGGGCCAAGGCTCACTCTCCCGGGTCAGGACTTGTTGCGGTTGTCGACGACGCGCTTGGCCTTGCCCTGGCTGCGCTCGACGGATCCGGGGTCGCCTACAATGATCTCGGTGGAAACGCCAACCATATCCTTGATCCGCTTGGTCAGCATCCGCGCCGCCGCGGTCTTGCTCAGCTCATCCGTGGCATCCGGATTAGCCTCGACATACACCCGCATCGCGTCCATCCGGCCGGATTTATACAACTCGATCTGGTAATGCGGCGCCAGGCCGCCAGTCGCCATCAGCTGCTCCTCCACCTGGCTGGGGAAGACGTTGACACCGCGCAGGATGATCATGTCGTCGCTGCGCCCGGTGATCTTCTCCATCCGGCGCATCGTGCGCGCGGTGCCCGGCAGCAGCCGCGTCAGGTCGCGGGTGCGGTAGCGGATCATCGGCAGGCCTTCCTTGGTCAGCGTGGTGAACACCAGCTCGCCCATCTCCCCGTCCGGCAGCACCTCGCCAGTGGCCGGGTCGATGATTTCCGGCAGGAAGTGATCCTCCCAGATGACCGGGCCGTCCTTGGTCTCGACGCATTCGTTCGCCACGCCCGGCCCCATGATTTCGCTGAGGCCGTAGATATCGACCGCGTGCATGTCAAAGGCATCCTCGACCTCCTTGCGCATCGCGTCGGTCCAGGGTTCGGCCCCGAACACGCCAACCTTCAGCGAGCAGTCGCGCGGGTCCATGCCGATCTTGTGGTACTGCTCCAGGATGTTGAGCATGTAGGACGGCGTCACCATGATCCCGTCGGGTTTGAAGTCGGTGATCAGGCCGACCTGCTTTTCGGTCTGCCCGCCCGACATCGGAACGACAGTGGCGCCCAGGCGCTCGATCCCGTAATGCGCGCCAAGACCGCCGGTGAACAGGCCATAGCCGTAGGCGTTATGCACCATATCGCCCTTGCGCAGCCCCGCCGCCCGCAGGGAGCGCGCTACCAGATCCGCCCAGTTGTCGATGTCGCCCTTGGTATAGCCGACCACCGTCGGCTTGCCGGTCGTGCCGGAGGACGCATGCAGGCGGATGATTTCACTGCGCGGCACCGCAAACAGGCCGAACGGGTAATTGTCCCGCAGGTCGTTCTTGTAGGTGAAGGGAAACTTGGCCAGATCGGACAGCTGTTGCAGGTCGTCCGGGTGCACGCCCGCCTCGTCGAAGCGCTGCTTGTACATCGCCACGTTATCATAGGCATGGCGCACCGACCATTTCAGCCGCTCCAGCTGCAGGTTGCGGATTTCGTCGATCGAGGCGATCTCGATCGGATCCAGATCGCTCTTGTTCGGGGTCAAATCTTCCATGGCGTCCTCCACACCTTATTCGTCAAACAACTGGCCTTTGACCGCCCGGGAGAAGCCCCGGAATTCGGCGATCTGCTGGCCGTCCTGATTGGTCACTGTCACGTCATAGATCCCGCTTCGCCCGGTCAGAGAAATCTCGCGGGCCTTGGCGATCAGCGTGTCGCCCAGCCGTCCCGGCGCGGTGAAGCTGATCACGTTGTGCTGCGCCACGGTCGACTGGTTGCGGCTGTTGCAGGCAAAGGCAAAGGCGCTGTCGGCCAGCATGAACGTCACGCCGCCGTGGCAGATGCCGTGGCCGTTGCAGTGATGCTGCGCGATGATCAGCTCCAGCGTGGCCTCGCCCTCATCCACATGGGTGATCTCCATCCCCGCCCACTTGGACGCGTGGTCCTCTGCCCACATCGCGGCGGCGGATTTTTCGGCGCGTTCCTTGGGGGTCATGGTCACTTGCCCTTGAACGCGGGCGCGCGCTTTTCCAGGAAGCTGGCAACGCCCTCAGCGTAATCCGCGCTCTCGCCGCAGGTTTTCATCGCATCCGCCTCAATCTCCAACTGATCGGACAGCGTGTTGACTGCCGCTGCCTGAATGCACTGTTTGGTCAGGCCCAGCCCCAGCGTCGGGCCGTTTGCGAATTTCTCCGCCATGCCGCGCGCCTCGGCCATCAGGTCACCATCCGGCAGCGCCTTCCAGATCAGGCCCCAGTCTTCGGCCTTTTTTGCAGGCAGCGGCTCCGCGGTCAGGGCTAGGCCCTTGGCGCGCGCCTCGCCCAGAAGCCGCGGCAGATGCCAGCTGCCGCCGGTATCCGGGATCAGGCCCACCTTGGAGAACGACTGGATGAACTTGGCGCTTTCCGCCGCCAGCACCATGTCGCAGGCCAGTGCCAAATTGGCGCCCGCCCCGGCGGCCACGCCGTTGACGGCACAGATGACCGGAAAGTTCAGCTCGCGGATCAGCCGCACCAGGGGTGCATAGAATTTGCGCACGGTCTGGCTCAGGTCCGGCGGCCCGTCCATCTTGCGCGGATCGCGGTCGCCCAGATCCTGCCCGGCGCAAAAGCCGCGCCCGGCCCCGGTCAGCAGCACCGCGCGGGCACCGCCGTCGCGTGCGCCTTCCAGCGCTGCGCGCAAGGCGTTGTGCATGTCCTCATTGAAACTGTTCAGCCGGTCCGGACGGTTCAGGGTGATCTCCACCCAGGTCCCGTGATCCTCCACCAGAATCGTATCGCTCATCGCTCCCTCACCCTGTCAGCGGCGCATTTGACAAATTCCTTGCATAAACCGACCGGACGGTCAATATATCTCAGCATCGGATTCCAGCCAGCCGGCCCTGCCGGCCTGACGAAAAGGACAGCATCATGAGCCTTCTAGAGATTTCCAGCTTTGCAGCGGGTCAATGGGTCGCACCGGGCGCAGGCGCCCGCAACATCGCCAGCGCCATCACCGGCGAGGTGATCGCCAGCGCCGGCAATGACGCGCTCGACGTGCAGGCGATGCTCGACTACGCCCGCACGGTGGGCGGTGCGAACCTGCGCAAGCTGACCTTCCACGACCGCGCCCGGATGCTGAAGGCGCTGGCCGGCCACCTGAACCAGCACAAGCAGGCGCTTTATGACCTCAGCTTCGATACCGGCGCCACCCAGTCCGACCACATGATCGACATCGACGGCGGCATCGGCACCATGTTCGTCTTCGCTTCCAAGGGCCGCCGCGAGATGCCGGACGCCCATGTCTACCTCGACGGTGATGTGGAGCAGCTCAGCCGCAACGGCACCTTCCTGGGCCAGCACATCTGCACCCCGCTGCGCGGCGTCGCGGTACATATCAACGCCTTCAACTTCCCGGTCTGGGGCATGCTGGAAAAGCTCGCCCCCACCCTGCTGGCCGGCGTTCCGGCCATCGTGAAACCCGCCACCAACAGCTGCTATGTGACGGAACTGGCAGTGAAACTGATGCTGGACAGCGGCATCCTGCCCGAAGGCGCGCTGCAGCTGGTCTCCGGCGGCCTGGGCGACATGCTGGACCATCTGACCATGCAGGACGTGGTCAGCTTCACCGGCTCCGCCAATACCGCGCTGAAACTGCGCGCCAACCCGGTGATTCTGGAAAACTCGGTGCGCTTCGTGGCCGAACAGGACAGCCTCAACGCCTCGATCCTGGGGCCGGACGCCACTCCGGGCACGCCGGAGTTTGACCTCTTCGTCAAGGAAGTCAGCCGCGAGATGACCACCAAGGCGGGCCAAAAATGCACCGCCATCCGCCGCATCATCGCGCCCCAGGCGCAGGTCGACGCGGTGATCGAAGCACTGTCGGCCCGACTGGCGAAAACGCAGATCGGCGACCCGCGCCTGGAAACCACCCGCATGGGTGCTCTGGTCTCGAACAGCCAGAAACGCGACGTGCTGGAAAAGGCCGCGATCATCGGCCAGGAAGCAGAGCGCGTTTTTGGCGATCCGGAAAACTTCTTCGTCGATGGCGCCGATGCCGAAAAAGGCGCCTTTGTGCCGCCGATGCTGTTCCACTGCGCCGACCCGGACAAGGCGCAGCGCGTGCACGACACAGAGGCCTTCGGCCCCGTCTCCACCATCATGGGCTACCGCGATCTGGACCACGCCATTGATCTGGCCAACCGCGGCCAGGGCTCGCTGGTGGCCTCCGTCATCACCCATGACCCGGCCGTCGCCCGCGACGTCGCCATCGGCGCCGGCGCCTACCACGGCCGCCTCTACTTCAATAACCGCGACTCGATGAAGGAATCGACCGGCCACGGCTCCCCCCTGCCCCACATGGTGCATGGCGGCCCAGGCCGGGCAGGCGGCGGCGAGGAGATGGGCGGTGTGCGCGGCGTCAAACATTACATGCAGCGCACCGCCATCCAGGGCTCGCCCGACATCCTGTCTGCGATCGGCGAGAAATGGGTCCCCGGCGGCACCGAGATCGAAGGCCCCGCCCACCCCTTCACCCGCAAGTTCGGCGAGCTGTCCATCGGCGAGACCCTGCACACCGCACCGCGCATCGTGACGCTGGAGGATATTGAGACCTTCGCCCATTTCACCGGCGACACCTTCTATGCCCATATGGACGACGACGCCGCCAAGCGGAACCCGTTCTTCCCAGGCCGCGTGGCGCATGGCTACCTGCTCTTGTCCTTTGCCGCGGGCATGTTCGTGCAGCCGGACGAGGGCCCGGTTCTGGCCAACACCGGCCTCGACAATCTGCGTTTCATGAAGCCGGTTTCGGCGGGCGACAGCATCAAGGTCCGCCTCACCGTCAAAAAGAAAACCCCCCGCAACGAGGAGTACGGCGAGGTCCGCTGGCATGTGACCCTGACCAACCAGGACGATGAGATTGCAGCAGAGTACGAACTGCTGACAATGAACGCCTACTAAAACTGCGAAAATGCGGCACGCAGCCCCGCTGCCGCCAACCGCCCGGACTGGCCTTACCGGTCCGGGCGAACTATGTTTATCCCTATGAACGAACAGCATAACCCCTGGTTTGAGACAACCGTCCAGCAGCTGAACGACCCGCAGAACCAGCGGGTCTGGTCGGTGATCGTATCGCTGTTCGGCGATCTGGCGCAGGACAAGGGCGCCCGGATCAGCGGCAGCGCCCTGACCCGCATCATCACCCCGATGGGAATCAAGCCCGAGGCAATCCGCGTGGCGCTGCACCGGCTGCGCAAGGACGGCTGGATCGAAAGCGCCCGCTCAGGCCGCGCCTCGGTCCACTACCTGACCGAATACGGCCGCAACCAATCCGCCGCCGTCACCCCCCGGATCTATGAGCGCCGCGCCGCCGCCCCCGGCGACTGGCACCTGCTGATCGCCGAGGACGGCGCCGGGCAGGCAACCCTGGACGAGGTGCTGCTGCTGTCCAATTACGTCGCCGTGAACCGCACCACCGCGCTTGGCCACGGTCCGATGCCGCGCAACCTGGACGACCTGCTGGCGGCGGGGGTCAACAGCATGAGCGTTCCTGGCTGGCTCAAGGCCCGGCTGTTTCCGGACCACCTGCAGGACGCCTGCGCCGCGCTGCAGCGCGACCTGCAGCAGATTGCTCCGCCGCCTGCGGGCCTGACCCCGGCGCAGACCGGCACCTTGCGGACTTTGATCGTGCACCGCTGGCGCCGCGTGGTGCTGCGCCACCCGGACCTGCCGCCCAGCTTCCACCCTGAGGACTGGGCCGGAGAAGCCTGCCGCGCCCTGGTATTCCAGCTGCTGGACCGCCTGCCGCAGCCAGAACTGTCCGCCCTGGACGCGCAAACCGAATAGCCGCGAAACGGCGCTGAAATCCTGCCGCGCCGCAGCCCGGCGCGCCCGAGAAAAGATAAGCCGTTGTTTTTAATATTTTTCTCGCCTCATCAGGAAAAACATCGGAAGAATCCGCATTTCCCTGCCTTTTCTGCTTGACCCCACCGCCGGCATTCCTTAAATCGCGTCCACACAGCGAGCGGCGGAGTAGCTCAGTTGGTTAGAGCAGCGGAATCATAATCCGCGTGTCGGGGGTTCAAGTCCCTCCTCCGCTACCACCCCTCCCTTGAAAATCCGGCAAGGCCGTTGGCGGTTAAGCATGCTGCAGGCAGCTGCCCACCTGTTTGGCGGGCAGCCAGGCAGCCGGGCTGTGCTTTCCTGAGGTTTGAATGCCGCTTAGCCGCGGGAACGACCAATTTCCGCCCTCCTGGCAGCTCTATGACGGCCCGTGCGCTGGCAGACCCGCTCCGGCACCCCATTGCGGAACATCGCAGCGCAAACCGGTCCTAGCGGGTTCCGGGCGGGTCTAGGTGTCCTGCGCCGCGCCCAGCTTGTCGGCCTTGACCGCGCCGCGCTGTCCCATCGGCTCCGCCGGGCCGACAGTTGTGTCGTAGGCGGTCTGCGCCTCGACCTCTGCGTTGATCTCGGCGCCAAGCAGCACGATGAAGGCAGAAATCCACAGCCACATCAGCAGCACCACGACCCCCGCCAGCGCGCCGAAGCTTTCGTTATAGGATCCGAAGTTGCCGACGTAGAACGCAAACCCCGCGGAGCCCGCCAGCCAAAGAACACAGGCGGCAATTGCACCGGGCGACGCCCACAGAAATTCCGGCTTATCCCGTGACGGGCCGTAACGGTACAGCACCGCAAGCCCGGCCATGGTCGTGAGCAGCAGCACCCCCCACACCAGCAGCGTGCCAAGGATTTCGGTCACGGGCCCGGCGTCGATCAGCGCGATAACCGATGGGACCGCCAGCGTCGCCAGAAGCCCCATCAGCAGTCCCGCGATCAGGAACAGCGTCAGAACGAGGGTGACAAAGGTCTTCATGAAAAAGCCGCGCCTTTCCTCCTCGTCGTAAGCCACGTTCATGCCTTCGATGAGGCTGTTCATGCCCTTGGACGCAGAATAAAGGGCGATCAGAATACCCGCCACAGCAGCAAGGCCCAGCCCGCCTTCCCGCGAACCTGCGACCTGGGTCGCCTGGCCGATGACGATTTCCATCACTTCGTCCGGCACGACCCCTTCCAGCTGCGAAATCTGGTCGACAATCTGGCTGGGTTCAATCATCAGGCCGCCAATCGCCAGAAGCGCGGTAATGGCCGGGAACAGCGCCATAAGCCCGTAAAAGGCGACGCCGGCAGCGATCAGCCCGACATGGTCGGTTGCGATCTCATCCTTGACCCGCAGGGCAATATCCTTCCAGCCCTTGGGCGGGATCTTATGCGGTGCATCCGCCTGCCTGCCGCGTGTCATGGCGTCTCCTCCAAAGCCGTTTCATGCAAAGCCGGAGGCTGCCGCAGCAGCCTCCGGACCCGTCTTACGATGAAGAAGGCTTACCCAAGTCCTTTTCCTTGGCCTTGTCGGCGGCCGCGCCGGCAATCCGCTTGCCAGCCGACTTCGCCTCATCGACAGCCGCCTGGGCCGCCGTCTTGCCTTGCGGCGCGGCGCTGTCCATGGCGTCCCGCTTTTCGCTGGCGATGGTTTCAGCCTCCTTGCGGGCGGCCTGCATCACAGCCACGGCTTTCTCCTGCTCTTCGCGGAAGATCGCCTCGGCCCGCTCCATCATCTTGTCGCTGTGCGCGCCCAGGGCGTCATCCTCGGTGCGCGTGCGCGGCAGCGCGCCGCCAATCGCCGCCCCCAGCGCCAGCGCCAGTGCGCCTGCGACCAGCGGCTGCCGGTTGAAAAAGTCCGCCGACTGACGCGAGCCGGACGCCAGCGCCCCGGCAGCCTTGCGCCGGGCATCGACAGCAGCCTCGCGCGCCGCGATCACGCGGGCCCTGGCCTCTTCCGAGAGGTTCTCCGTGCCCTCCGACAGACGGTCGCGCAAACGCGCAGCCCGGGCACGGGCGGCATCTGCGGCGTCCGACACCGAGGACGCGGCAGAGGAGGCGCCGTCACGGACGGCCTGCCCTGCGGCAGCGGCCTTGCCCTTCGCGGCTGCACCAGCGTCCTTGGCCGCTGAACCGGCCGCCGATGCCTTGTCGTGCACAGCCTGACCCGCGGCAGACGCCTTGGCCTGTGCCGATGCGGCGGCTCCGGAAGCGCGGTCCGCAAGGCTGCTGCCGCCGCTATCCTCGTCATCATCGCGGGCCCAGGACGGGACGCCTTCAGAGCCGCCCTTCATGCGCGGATCAGGGCGTGTCACAAGCATGCCGCTGGTGTCGTGCCCGCCGTAGCTGCTGCCTGACCGGCGGTCTTCCCAGCCGCTGTCACCGTAAGCTTCGCTGCTTCCGTACCCTTCGCGGCCACGCGCGCGGCCAGCGTAATCAGCCCCCCGCTGTTCCGCGCCACTGCGGCTGGCGCCGGAGCGGCCTTGCCCGAAGATCATCCAGGCCAGCCCGACGCCGGTCAGAACCACGGCTGCCGGGTTTTCCTTTACGGTCCGGGTGATGGCATTGCCGATCTCGCCGCCATGCTCGCGCAGCTGATCGCCCAGCTGCTGCACCACGCCGTCGACGGAAAACTTGTTCTGCAAATTCTCAAGGTTGCTGGTCAGCTGCGCGCGGTCCCGTTCGATCTCGCGCTCGATCTCGTGAACAGAACGGTTATCATTTGTCATTGTACGTCTCCTTGATGGATTGCGCGTCGCGCTTCACGTTTTCAGCGGTGCGGGTGGGGGCCAGGCTTGAAAGCTTCAGGTCGCTGGTCCCCTTGGCGATCATACCAAAGGCTGCGGCCGCAAAGGCCACCCCGACAAGCAGGGCTGCCCAGCCCGGATCCATGCCGGCTTCGGTCAGCGCCGCCGACAGGGCCGCTGCCAGAACGTTAAGCGCGGTCAGCGCCACGACGACACCGCCAACGATCAGTCCCAGGGCGACAGCAGCGCGGTTGATGTTTTCGCCAACCTCAGCCCGCGCAAGCGCGAGCTCGTTGCGGACCAGCGAGCTGATGTTGTTCAGCGCCTCGGTCACGATGCTGGCAGCATTCGGCGTGGCGCCGGGGTCGGGGTTCGTCTGTGTCATTTCACCTCTCCCGTGTTCTTCGTGACCGTGTTTTGCGTAACCGGGTACGGGCTGGCCGGACGATCAGGGCTTGCCGAAGGGGTTGCCGCAGGCGCGTGCGCCGCGCTGGCCGCCGGGCCGTCCTGGCGGCTGCTGTCCGACGCCTTGGCAAAGCGTGCAGCGGCAAAGCCCAGCAGCGCAGCGCTGCTCAGGAACATGACCGGGTTTTTGCGGGCAAAGCCCGAAACGGAATGGACCATATCGCCCAGATCCTGGTTGCGGATTGAATCTGACACATCGGCCAGAGTACCGGCCACTTGGCCGATTGCGCGTTCATGCGGCGAGCCGCTGCGCATTTCGTCGGAAGCGGTGCGCAGCGCAGCCGCCACGGACTTCACCTCGTCGGCGACGCTTTCCTTAGCTGCTTCTGCGCGGCTCTGCGCCTCTTGTTTGGCGGTTTCGGCGGCGCTCGCCGCAGCGGACTTGGCCTCTTCGGCAACGTTTTTTGCGGCGGTTTTCACTTTGTCTGTTCCGGACATCTGAATACTCCCTCTGATCAGGCGATAAAGTTGAGCAAGGCGAGAACGACGACAACGACGCCAATGATATAGAAAATGCTGTGCATGGCTTCCTCCCCGGGCTGTATCGGTCGGTTCGATACTTGGACAACTCACAGCACACCGGTTCAGTTCCAATTTTCCCGGAACGTGCAGCCAATTTATGCGAGGAAAACCAGAGTCCGGCCCCCGGCAGGTCAGCTCAGCAGCCGTCCAGGCAGGGAATGCTGTGCCGCCTCCGGCCGGCCAGGGCCGGCGTTCAGAACCCCGGAACCTGCACGGCCAGCGTCCGCTCGTCGAATGCCATCAGCGGCATATGCCAGACGCTGCCGGGCCAGCGCAGTTCCATCTCAAGCTTGCGGGGCCGGTAAACCGCCGTGTAAAGCGTGCCGAACCCCTCGCTGAAGGCAGAGGAATACAAGGGCGGCTTCAGAAACGCGCCTATGAACTTCTCTTCCGGCTCCCTGTGCAGCGTCAGCCGCTGCAGCAGGAAACGCTCCCGTTCCACCGTCGCCGTGAACCGCGCATGGCTGTCCCACTCCACCTTCTCCTGGTGGTTGGTGGCAACTGATACATGCTTGAGCACCGCCTTGCGGTCTGGCGCCATGAAGGCGGTGAGGAATTTGCGGGAACGGTCGACCACGGTGACGTTGTAGCTCATATGCGTCGGCAAGCGGGACAGCGCCGCGCCCGCCTCCTCGGCGGTTTCGCAGGTCTGCAGCACGTAGCGCAGGATCAGCGGCACGCCGAACCCCTCGCCGACCACCCGGCGGCCGCCGAAGGTCAGCGACATCGCCAGCCCGGCATCGTTGATGCCGTCGACCAGTCCCCACAGGCTGTCGCTGGTGCCCAGCACCGTGCGGCCCAGCCACTCGGTGCGCATCACCACCCCGTCAAAGGCGTGCGGGCTGTAGTCGTAGTTGCGCACCAAAACCGGCTCCGGGCCAGGCCACAGTGCCTGGGAACAGGCCGACAAATAGGGCGGCGGGCAATAAAAGCTGAGAAACCGCGCCGCGTGATCTGCCCCGCCGGCCAGATCGCACAGCTCCTCATAGAGCGGCAGCAGCTCCGGCATATGAGTCTTCAGCGCGTTGACGCTGTCCAGATAGCCGGGACGCGCCTCCGGGCCTTCGTGGATCCACCACTGGTGGTAGTCCGGCCAGAACTCCTGGAACAGCCCGGCCCACTTTGGGCCGGGCTGGGGTTCGTCAATGGCGCGCCAGCGGATGATCATGTCCTCACGGGGGCTACATGATCTTGAAGGCAGGGTCGGCCACCACCGGGCCGGCTTCCTGCATCGGCAGCGGACGCGCCTTCACGCCGCTTTTGATCGCGTCGATCCAGCGCTTGCCGCGGTCGTTCAGCTGGAAGCCCGGCGTCATCGACCGGCCGCGGGTCACCAGGATGCCAATGTCGGCGCCCTCATACCGGTAATCTCCCGGCTGCAGGATGCGCAGGAAAAACGCCTCCTGCTCGCTCTCGACGGCGCGGCGGTGATAGTCGAAGCGGTCGAACTGCACGCTGCCGTCCTCGGCCATGCGGTAAATGCCGGTCTCCGGCACCTCTGTGGCGATATCGACGGAATCGTCGGTGTGCTTGATCACCATCTGCGACCAGCTGTCGATCATCTTGGGATCGGCCCAGCGGTTGTTCAGCTCTGCCACGTCCAGCTTGAACTTCTTCTTCGAGAACTCCAGCAGGTGGAACAGGAACAGCGGCGCATCCGCATGGGCGAAGGCCGCGTGGTTGGTCATCGACGAGGCGCCAGTGATGCGCGGGTTCAATTCCCCCAGCCAGATATCCCCGGTTTTCTTGTCGATCAGGAAATCCAGCTCGAAATAGCCGCGGTAGCCTTCCTTGCGCAGCTGCTCGCCGAATTTGAAGGTGAGCTCCCGCGCCCGCTCCCGGGTCTTGGGCGGAAACGCGGTCGAGAAGATCTCGTTGCCGCACCAGCCGCCGCGGTAGGGGGTCAGCTCCTTGAAGCCCACCAGCTCTGTCATCAGCGGCCCGACAATGGTGCCCTCCTTGGTCGCGCAGGCCTCAATCGCGGAGCCGCGGCAGTCGATACGCTTCATGATCTTGATCTCGCCCTCGCCGACGATCTCATGCTCATGGCGGCGGAAATCGGCTTCGGAATTGATAAAGAAGGTGGTGTGCCCGCTGTCGCCGAAGGCCGACTGCAGCACCACGTCATGGCCGATGCCCGCCTTGTCGCAGGTCTTCTTCAGATCCTCGTAATCCTTGACCTCCGCCAGCACGTTCGGCACCGAGGGCACGCCTGCCTTATTGCCGATCCGGACCGTTTCGATCTTGTTGTCCATGTTCTGGCGCAGCTTGGCACTGGGGAACCAGACCTCGCCGCCCAGATCCTTGGCCAGGCGTTCGGTCACTTCGTCGAACATCAGGAACACGAACTTGGGCTTGCCGCCGCGCCCCTTGATCCATTCGACCACCTCCTTGTGCTGCAGCAGGTAGTTGTTGATGTCCTCGATCGACTGGAATTCCGCGTGCGGCTGCTCGGACGGGCAGAACACGTTGGGATGCTTGCCGCCATAGCAGTCAATGTAGCATATGTATTTGAAATTCTTACACCATTCATCCAGACCCAGCAGATTGAAATTGGTTGCCGAGACAAAGTACACAGGGTCCTCGTTGCGGTGGAAGTGCCGGCGTATTTCCGAGATATTGTTCAGTACTGCAGATGGCATACCATTTCTCCCTTCAGAATATCTTGTGCCGGGCCGCGTTCAGCTTCAGCCGCGCTTCATTGGCCTTGGCCTGCTGTTTCAGGGCCTCCTGCGTGAACACGCGCAGCCCCAGGTCGGCCCGGTAGCCGTGGATCTCGCTCACGTCCAAGGCCCGCATAAACGCCAGGATCTCCTGGCTCACCACCTGCCCCGGCACCAGGATCGGAAATCCCGGCGGATAGGGAATGATGAAAGAGGCTGACACCACCTCCTGGCCGCTTTCCATCGCCGCCCTGATCGACCCGTCCAGTTCCAGATAGTCGCAGTTGTTTTCCTCGTAGCTGAGGAAAAACGCCGAACGGATATCGCCCTCGGGCGTTTCCGGGGCAGAGCGGAAGGCGTCGTGGAAGCGGCTGAAATCGGGCAGCGGCGGCAGGTCGTGCATCAGGTTCGAAACCCGCTTTTCGAACCCGCGCCGCTCCATTATCGAGGCGTCATCCAGCAATTCGTCCAGACCGGTGGCAATCTCCACCAGAACCTCGATCAGATAGGCCACCGAGGACCGCGTGGTGCCGATGTTGGTCATGAACAGCACCGTATTGCGCGAGGTCTTGTTGATCTGGATCCCGTATTTATCCATCAGGATCTCGGTCTTGAACGTGTCGCCGTCCCAGCCGGTGCCGCCCACCGCCAGCGTCACCCGGGTCGGGTCGAGCACAAACTCGTCGTGCACCAGGCTGTCCCAAACGTCGGTCCAGCCGCGCTGGGGATCGTAATAGCTTTCCAGGCCGCTTTGGCGGTGCTCGATTGGGATCATGTCCGCAGCGGTCAGGATCCGGAAATACTTGCTCAGCCGCGGATGCGTCATGATCGCCCGCCGCATCGCCATCGCCGCCTCAACCTGGCGATGCACGAATTCGAAGCCCTCCAGTTCGACCTGCCGCCGCCCGACATCAAGCGAGGCAATGATCTGGTAGTTCGGCGACGTCGAGGTGTGGGTCATATAGGCCTCGTGGAAGCTCACCTCCACCTCGCCTTTGAAATCCTGGTCGTTGACGTGGATCATCGACCCCTGCCGCAGCGACGTCAGCGTCTTGTGCGTCGACTGAGTGGCATAGACCCGCACCCGCGCATCCGGCGGCGGCAGCAGCCGGGTGTTCAGCCAATCCTCCTCGCTGGCGTCCTTCAGCTGTTTCTGCTGCTCCTCCCAGGCCTTGGCATGGGCTTCGCTGCGCAGCCGCTCGCGCAGCACATTGGCGGCGTTCATCGCGGTCCGCTGCCGGTACAGCGGGCTGAACCGGGCAAAGGCGAACCAGGCCTCGTCCCACAGGAAGATCAGGTCCGGCTTGATCGCCAGGCATTCCTCCATCATCCGCTCGACGTTGTAGACGATGCCGTCAAAGGTGCAGTTGGTCAGCAAGAGCATCCGCACCCGGTTCAGCTTGCCCTGCGCCTTGAGGTGCAGCAGCATGTGCTTGATCTCGCGCAGCGGCACCGCGCCGTACATTGAGTATTCATGCAGCGGGTAGCTGTCGAGATAGACCACCTGCGCCCCCGCCAGCACCAGCCCGTAATGATGCGACTTGTGGCAGTCGCGGTCCACCAGCACGATATCGCCGGGCCGCACCAGCGCCTGCACCACGATCTTGTTGCAGGTGGAGGTGCCGTTGGTGGCAAAGAACGTCTGCTTCGACCCGAACGCCCGGCTGGCCTGTTCCTGCGCCTGCTTGATGGGCCCGTGCGGCTCCAGCAGGCTGTCCAGCCCGCCGGAGGTGGCGGAGGTCTCCGCCAGGAAAATGTTGGAACCGTAGAAAGCCCCCATGTCCTGAATCCAATGGCTGCGCGAGACCGACTTGCCGCGGCTGATCGGCATCGCGTGGAAAACGCCCGTCGGCTGTTTGGAATACTCGACCAGCGCCGTGAAAAACGGCGTCTTATAGCGCGCCTGCACACCCCTCAGGATATTGAGGTGCAGCTCCATAAAGTCTTCCTGGTTGTAAAAGACCCGGCGGCAGATCCCCAGATCATGTCCTGCGATCTCCTCGACCGAACGGTCGGTGACCAGATAGGCGTCCAGTTCGGGCCGGACATTCGCCACCAGACGGCACAGCGCCGGACCGTGGTCAAGCGAACGGACCGCCTCGATTCCCTCGGTGCCGCCGGCCCAGTCCAGGTAGCGGGTCAGCAGCGACATCTCCATTTGCGAGTCGAACTTGAGGCCCGGCCGCACCACAATGGCCTGAATATTATAGTTGAACAGGATCCCGATCAGCGCGTCCTGCAGGCTGGGCACCACCACGGTTTCATAGTGAAACGGATCTTCCGGGCGGCGCATCTTCTTGAAGTTGCTGTGCAGCCAGCGTTCCTGGTGCTCATTGACGTTGTCGACCACCAGCACTTCGAAATAGGGCTTGGCCAGGGCCCGCGCCTCGGGCGGCTGGATCACCTCATCCTCATGCTCGTCCGCATCGGCCGAGTCGCGGTCCAGCGGCACATGCCGCCGCCGGTAGGCGCCGGTGGACAAGGCCCGGCACACGCGCTGGACGGAGAAGGCCACATCGGCGTAATTCCCGTGCTCGAACTGGCGCCGCATCTGTTCAAACGCCTGCACGCCGGGGAAGGCCCAATAAGTCTCAATCGGGGCCAGTAAATCAAACAGCGCCCGGACATTTGTCACGAGCGCTGCTTCACGTTTCGGTTTTCGGGCACTGGCCAGGGCTTCGGTTACTTCTCTCAGCGTTGTCCATTGGTCGTGACGCAGCTGGATCGCGGAGTAATAGTCGCCCATTACTTGCATATGCACCTCCCATCCTGGTTATCAACGGGAGATCAAAGGGCTCTGGCTACTAAGAAATGAGACTGATCAACCGCCTGCTTTTCTTTCAGCGTAGTGTATCGGATGCAATTCGGCAAACCCGTTTGCGTCGTCGCCCGGCGCGCGGGCGTTCAGGCCCGCCTGCGAGCCCTGCACCGGGATCTCCAGCGGCCCAAGCGTATGCAGGTAAGCATCCGCACCGCTGGAACGGTCGTAGACGGGAAATTCCGCCTCCCGGTCGCGGAAGCTTTTCAGCACCTGGCCCAGCCCCTTCAGGCCGACCTCGCGCTGGCGGCGGACCTGATCCAGATCCAGTTCCAGCGGGAACATGTCCTCGTGCCGGCCCGACTGGTGCAGCACCGTGGCGGACGGGTCGATGATACAGGATTGCCCGACCCCGCCGGCGCCCAGCCCGTTCACGTCGACGACATAACACTGGAACTGCGCCGCGGTGGCGCGGGCGATGGACAGTTCGGCATCCCGGTCCGCGGTCCCGGTCAGCACCGGATGCAGCAGCACCTCGACCCCCTGGCTGGTCAGCTGGCGGGTGGTTTCCGGGAACCAGATGTCATAGCAGATCGACAAGCCGAACCGGCCCACCTCGGGAATGTCGAACACGCAGAAATCCGTGCCGGCTTCGACGCCCTGCTCATACGGGCGGAAGGGGAACATCTTGCGGTAGACCGCGACCACCTCGCCCTGCGGATTGATGACCGAGGAGGTGTTGTAGATCTTGCCGGACTCCGCGACCTCGAACATCGAGCCGGGCACCACCCAGATCCCGTGTTTCACCGCAGCGGCGCAAAAGCGCTCAATCGCCTCGTTGTGCAGCGGCTGCGCGAATTTGGTCAGCGGGCCATAGGGCGCCAGCTCGCTGAACACGGCCATCTGTGTCCAGGGGAAGCGCGCCATCAGCACGTCGATCCGGTGAATCATTGCGTCGACATTCGAATGCAGCGCGTCCACATGCATTTGGATGCCCGCGATGGAAAATGGGGTCATTCGGCCCGTACTCCGTTGGCGTTTCTGCCCCCGAGAGTACAGGATCGCGGCGGCAGCCGCCATCCCGGCCAGCGCGCCCTGACGCGCAGGCAGGGCAAGTGTTGCGTAAGGGCCGGCAAACCGCCTGAACGCTAGGCGATTGCCTGCTCGATCAGCGCCGCGGCCGCTGTGCGGGCATCGCGCGCCGGGGCGCTGCCGTGGGTCAGGGCGGCCAGCACAATCGCACCCTCTTTCAGCACCATCAGCTGACGCGCCAGTGTGTCCGGCTCCCGGGCGCCGGCCTCGGCCGCCAGGCGCGCGAAATGCGCCTGCAACAGCCGCTTGTGCTCTGCCGACTGCACATTGATCGGATCCTCCGGCGACTGGTACTCGGCACTGGCCTTGATGAACATGCAGCCCTGAAACCCCGGCTGCCCGAACCATTCCTCCAGCACATCGAACAGCGCCTCCAGCTGGCCGCGCGGTGTATCGGCCCGTGCCTCCAGCCGCCCGTACAGCCAACTGCGGAAATCCTCGTCCCTCAACCGCAGCACCGCCAGGATCAGCTCCTCCTTGGAGCGGAAGTGCTTGTAGATCGAGGTTTTCGACACCCCGGTCTCCGCCGCCACCAGATCCATCCCCGTGGCGTGAAACCCGTTTCCGTAAAACAGATCCAAGGCTCTTCGGATCAGCTCGTCACGTTTGTTAGGCCGCATGACACCTCCAGCGGGACAGTTTATGCACCGATCAGTTAACACTGCAGATACTATCGAGGTCAACCTAACAATCGGAAACTGATGGATATTTTCGCGGAACCCAATCCGTTCACACATCCGTGCGGCAGAAATTTCGGCTCTGCCCTTGAATGAATTGACCGATCTGTTCACTTTACCGGAACAACATTGACAGATCGGTAAATGAACATGACAGAAGCCCCCCGCCCCCCGCTGCCGCCCTTCACCCGCGACACTGCCATTGCCAAGGTCCGCGCCGCCGAAGATGGCTGGAACAGCCGCAACCCCGAGGCCGTCGCCCAAGCCTACACTTTGGACACCAAATGGCGTAACCGCACCGAGTTCCCTCAGGGCCGCGATGCCGTGCAGGCATTTCTGGCCGGCAAATGGGACCGTGAACTGGAATACCGGCTGATCAAGGAGCTCTGGGCCTTTGACGGCAACCGCATCGCCGTGCGCTACGCCTACGAGTGGCACGATGCATCCGGCCAGTGGTTCCGTTCCTACGGCAACGAGAACTGGGAGTTTGCCGAAGACGGCCGTATGGCGCACCGCTTCGCCTCGATCAACGATCTGGAGATCACTGAGGACGAGCGCCTGTTCCACTGGCCGCAGGGCCCGCGCCCGGCAGACCACCCGGGCCTCAGCGACCTCGGACTCTGACACCCCTGCGTGTCCTCGCCGCCGGGCTGGCCCACAGCCCGGCACGCTCGCAAGGGTCCGCCTAAAACGGCCGCTCCTGATGCGGCGGCTTACCGGTATAGCGGCGGTAAACCTTGGCAAAATGGGTCTGGCTGTTGAACCCCGACGCCAGCGCAATATCGATGATCCGCATATTGGTCTGCAACAGCAGGCTGCGCGCATAGTCCAGCCGCAGCTTTGTGTAATAGACCTTCGGCGTGGTCTGCAGGTACTTGGAGAACAGCCGCTCCAGCTGCCGCACCGACAGCCCGACCAGATCGGCAATGCCGCCCGGCGTCAGCGGCTCCTCCAGGTTGCTGCGCATCAGGCTGAGCGCAGTGGCCAGTTTCTCGTGCCGCACGCCCGTCCGGCCGTATTCGGAAACCGTCTGATCCTGACTCCCCTTGCGGGCAGAGGAACAGACCATCAGATCCGCCGCCCCGGTTGCCACGGCGGCGCCGTGATGCTCCGAGATCAGGTTCAGCATCATATCGACCGTGGCTGTGCCGCCGGCGCAGGTGATCAGCTTGGCTTCCATGGTGAACAGCGAGTTCCTGACCTCCACATCCGGATGCGCCTCCGCCAGGATCGCCCGCAGCGCCCAATGGGCGGAAACTTCGCGCCCTGCCAGCAGGCCGGAGCGTGCCAGCGCCAGCACGCCGCCGCCCAGCGCGCCCAGTGCCGCACCCATGCGCTGCGCCTTCCTCAGCCAGCCCAGCACCTTCAGCGAGATGCCCGGCTCCTGCCCCTGGCCGCCGCAGACAAAGATCATGTCGCCGCGTGCCAGCTCCGGCAGGCCGCCGTCCACCGCCACGCGCAACCCGTTGGGGGCGGTGACGGCCAGGCCGTCCTCGCTGACCACGCGCCACGCATAGCGCGCAGTCCCGTCATGTGCGTTCGCCGCCTCCAGCGCCGCCACCGCGCTCGACAGGTCCAGCGGCGAGAAGGTCGGCAGCAGCAGGAAGATGCAGCGGCAGGCCGGTTCGGCCTGCACCGCCTCGGGGAGTGTCCGCATGGGTTTGGTCATGGCTGCCGCTCCCCTGCCCGGCTCAGGCGCGCATGTTGGCGCCGTTGGCGTCATAGATCGGCGCGCCCAGCACCTCGGCGTCATACATCTCGCCCAGGATCTCCACCTGCAGCCTGGTGCCCGCCGCCGCGTGCTCTGCCGAGACATAGCCCATCGCCATCGACGTCTTTGCGTGATGCGCATAGCCGCCCGAGGAGATGTAGCCAACCGCCTCGCCATCCTTCAGGATCGCCTCGTCGTTCGACACATCAATGCCGTCCACGTCGATGGTCATGGTGACCAGCTTGCGGCTCGGACCGGCCTCGCGGGCCTTCAGCGCAGCCTCCTTGCCCACGAAATCCTTCTTCCAGTTGATGAAGACATCCATGCCGCTTTCCACCGCGTCGAAATCGGGGCGGAAGTCCAGGGTCCAGACGCCCCAGGCCTTCTCCAGACGCATCGACATCAGCGCTCGCGCCCCGTACCAGCGGTATCCCAGGTCCGCACCCGCTTCCTCGATCGCCTCCGCCAGGCGCAGCAGGTACTGCGGTTTGCAGTAGATCTCATAGCCCAGCTCGCCGGAGAAGCTGATCCGGTTCAGGATCACCGGCACGCCGCCCACAAAGGTCTGGCGCAGATCGCGGAACTTGAACGCCTCACCCGACACATCCTCGCGGGTGATCCGCTGCAGCAACTGCCGCGATTTCGGACCCGACAGCGCAATGCCGTGCCAGTCGTCGGAGACATTCTGATAACTCACATCCTCCGGCAGATCCTTCTCAAACCAGCGGCGGTGCGCCTCCTGCATGGCGCCGGAGCCGAACAGCATGAAATGCTCCTCGCCCAGGCAGGCCACGGTCAGATCCCCGTAAAGCTTGCCCTTCGGCGTCAGCATCGGCGTCAGCGTCAGGCGGCCCGGTTTCGGAACGTAGCCCGCCAGCACCCGGTCCAGATAGGCCCGCGCGCCCGCGCCCTTGAACTCATGTTTGGCAAAGTTGGCAACCTCGATGCCGCCCACGGCCTCGCGCACCGCCTTGACCTCGCGCGCCACATAATCGTGGCTGCGGTTGCGCTCGAATGTCGGCTCCTCATGCGCATCCTCGGGGCCATCCGCAAACCACAGCGCGTTCTCCAGGCCAAAGCCCTGACCCATCCGCGCGCCCTTGGCGACCAAGCGGTCATAGAGGGCGGTGGTCTTCTGCATCCGCCCCTTCGGCAGCGTCTCGTTCGGGAAGGTCATCACAAACCGGCGCTCGTAGTTCTCGGTCGACTTCACCGTGCCCCAGTCGGGGGTCGCAAACTCGCCGAACCGCGCCACATCCATCGCCCAGACGTCGATGGACGGCTCGCCGTCGATCATCCACTCCGCCATGGTCAGGCCCACACCGCCGCCCTGGCAGAAGCCCGCCATGACACCGACGGCGCACCAGTAATTCTTCATGCCCGGCACCGGCCCGATCATCGGGTTGCCGTCGGGGCCGAATGTGAACGGCCCGTTGATCATGTCTTTGATGCCCGCCTCGCCGATGGCGGGGATGCGTTCAAACGACATCTCCAGACGGTCGGCAATCCGGTCCAGATCCGGCTGCAGCAGCTCATGCCCGAAGTCCCACGGCGTGCCGCCCACTTTCCAAGGCGTCCCCTTCGGCTCATAGGTTCCCAGCAGCATCCCCTGCCGCTCCTGCCGGAAATAGATGTTCGCCTCATAGTCGATCCCGGCCGGCAAGCGGGTCGGGTGGTTGGCCACCGCGTCGATTTTGTCGGTGATCAGGTAATGGTGCTCCATCGGCTGCACCGGCAGGTTGATGCCCTGCATGTGGCCGACTTCCCGCGCCCACAGACCGCCGCAGTTCACGATATGCTCTGCATTGATCACCCCGCGCGGGGTGGTCACGTCCCAGCTGCCATCGGCGCGCTGAGTGGTGCCGGTCACCGGCGTATGGGTGAAATACTGCGCGCCATGCACCTTAGCGGATTTGGCAAAGGCATAGGTCGCGCCCGACGGGTCCAGATCGCCGTCCTGATCATCCCACAGCGCCGCGTGGTAATGCTTCGGGTCGATCAGCGGGTGCCGCTCGGCCACTTCCTTGGGGCTGATGAATTCCTGGTTCAGACCCATGTACCGCGCCTTGGAGCGTTCCCGCTTCAGGTAGTCGTACCAGGTCTTGTTCGACGCCAGATAAAACCCGCCGGTGATGTGAAGGCCCACCGAATGGCCCGAGGTCTCCTCGATCTCCTTATAGAGGTCGATCGTGTAGGACTGCAGCCGCGAGATGTTCGGGTCCGAGCTGATGGTATGGATCTGCCCCGCCGCGTGCCAGGAGGAGCCGGAGGTCAGCTCGTCACGTTCCAGCAGCACCACATCCTTCCAGCCGAACTTGGCCAGGTGGAACAGGATCGAGCAGCCAACCACACCGCCGCCGATGATCACCGCCTTGGCGTGGCTCGGCAGCTTCTTGTCGCCGGTGCTCTCCTCCTTGTGGATGTTGAGCGTCGATTGGGCAAAATTGTCTGACATGGGTTTGTCCTCAGGTCTGGGGCAAAGCGCGGGAATTACGGCAAACGGCACCCAGGGGGTGCACAGGGGGTGTACGGGGGGTGCACAGGGGGTGCCGGGGCAATCCGGCACATCCTGCATAAGCTGGAGAAATGGGTGAAGAGTTTCTTACCTCAGTACCACGCATCCGGGATCTCCTCCTTGCGGCGGGCAACATAGGCGGCCAGTTCCTCTTTCACCGCCTCATCCATCGGCGGCGCCACATACTCGTTCAGCATCTGGTTCCAGCGCTCATAGGCGCGCTGGCGCATGTCCTTGGAGCCGCCTTCCTCCCAGCTCTCAACGTTTTCGCTGTCGCTCAGCTTCGGCTCATAAAACGCGGTCTGATAGTTGCGCATGGTGTGGCCCGAGCCCAGGAAGTGCCCGCCCGGCTCCACCTCGGCGTAAGCGTCGCGGGCAAAGGCCTCGTCGCTGGTATCCAGCCCCTGACTTAGCACCTTCTGATAGGACCCCAGCCGGTCCGCATCCATGATCAGCTTCTCGAACCCGGTGCACAGGCCGCCCTCCAGCCAGCCCGCCGAATGAAGCACATAGTTGGCACCGGCCAGCATGGTGGAATGCATCGAGTCGGCGCTTTCATAGGCCGCCTGCGCATCTTCGATCTTGGACGCGGTCAGCGACCCGCCGCAGCGCAAGGGCAGCCCGGCCCGGCGCGCCAGCTGGCCGATGGCATAGTTCGAAACCACCGGCTCCGGCATCCCGAATGTCGGCGCGCCGGATTTCAGCGACATCGACGACAGGAAGTTGCCCAGCACAAACGGCGCGCCGGGGCGCACCAGCTGGGTGAAGGCGCAGACCATCATCGCCTCCGCCATCGCCTGCGCAACCGACGCCGCGGTGGAAACCGGCCCCATTGCACCGGTCAGGATGAAGGGCACAACAATCATCCCCTGGCCGCGGGCGGAATAGGTGCGCACCGCTTCCGTCACCACCTTGTCCACCAGCAGCGGCGAATTGGTATTCACATTGCCCATGATCACGCAGTTCTCGTCCATGACGTCGCTGCCAAAGACGATCTCCGCCATGTCGACACTGTCCTGCGCGCGGGACATCTCGGTGATGGCGCCCAGATGCGGTTTGTCGCTCAGCGTCATATGGGCAAACAGCATGTCGAAATGGCGCTTGCTCACCGGCACGTCGCAGGGCTCGCAGATCACAAACCCGCCGTGATGCAGGTTCGGATGCATATAGGTAAGCTTCACCAGCTTCTCGAACGCCGCCATATCGCCATAGCGCCGCCCGTCCTCCAGATCCCGCACAAACGGCGCGCCATAGATCGGGGCAAACACCTGGTTGTTGCCGCCAATGGTGACCGACCGCGCTGGATTGCGGGCCAGCTGGGTGAACGCCCGCGGCGCCTTGGCGCACAGAGCGCGGATCCACTGCGCATCGGCCCGGACCGTATCGCCGTCAATCCGCGCACCGGCCTCTTTCCAGATCCTGAGCGCCTCCGGGTCGTCGCGGAAGGCGATGCCCACATCTTCGAAAATCCAGTCCACCTGCGCCTCCAGCCGGGCCAGTTTATCCTCGTCCAGCACGTCGAAAAACGGCAGCGTGCGCTGGATAAAGGGCGAGGCAGGGGCACCCGCCGGGGCGGTGTTTCTGTCGCGGGATGCGCGGGCGCGTCGGGCCATGGGGGTCTCCAGTCTTCAAAATCTGCGCCACGATAAAAGCAGCGTGCTGCGTTGTGACGGTTGAAAATTCTGATGGTTTGGATAACACACAGTTATGCAAGATCTGTGGAAGCTCCTCACCAGCCCCCGCCATCTGATTGTCTTCGAGGCCGCCGCACGGCACGGCTCGTTCACCCGCGCGTCAGAGGAGCTGAACGTGCAGCAGCCCGCCGTCAGTGCGGCGATCAAGCAGATGGAAGCGTCTTTGGGCGTTATTTTGTTCCGCCGCGGCCACCGCAAGGTGGAGCTGACGGGGGCGGGTATGCGGCTTTACACCGATGTCTCCAAAGCGCTGGCGGACATCCTCTCCTCCGCCAAGGCGGTGCGGCAGTTCGGGCGCAATGACCATGTCACGCTCAACTGCTCCTCCGCCTTTGCATACTACTGGGTGATGCCACGGCTGGCCCAGCTGCATGAGGCGCACCCCGATATCGACCTGCGGCTGCAAAGCTCAGACCGGGAGCCGGACATCAATACCGAAGGCATTTCGCTGGCAGTGCGCCGCGGCGATGGCAATTGGCCGGACTGCCATTCAGCCCTGATTGCGCCGGAGGTGATCTTTCCGGTGGCCAGCCCGCGGGTGATGGCCTCGGCGGTCAATCTGGCAACCGTGCCGAACCTGCTGCATGAACGGCTGATCCACCTGGAGGAACCGATCCGCGAACGGCCCAGCTGGCAGCAGTGGTTCGCGCATTTCGGGGTCACCGGCCGCCTGCCCGCCGCGGGCCTGCGCCTCAACGACTATGCGCTGGTGCTGCAGGCCGCGATCGCGGGCGAAGGCTTTGCCTTCGGCTGGCAGCACGTGACCGAGCCGCTGATCAAACAGGGCCTGCTGGCCGCGCGCAAGGAATGGTCCTGGACCACTGGATCGGGGTTCTATCTGGTGTGGTCCAAGACCCAGGACCTGGTTCCCAACGCCGAACTGGTGCGGCAGTGGCTGCTGGACATGGCCCGGCCCGGACCCGCATGACTCACGCGGTTCCGGCGGTCTCCTTGGCGCGTTGCATCGAGGTCTTGCGGGTCAGATACAGCCGCCGCACAAAGGCCAGCACAAACAGCGCCGTCAGGATCAGCACGATGGTCGGCGCCGGCGCGCTGTCGAGGAAGAAGCTGGCATAGGTGCCCGCCAGCATCGAGAACATGCAGACCAGAACCGCGACCCGCAGCATGGTGCTGAACTTGCGCACAACCAGGAACGCGATGGCACCGGGGGCGATCAGCAGGCCGATCGCCAGGATCAGCCCGGCCGCCTTAAGCGTGGCCACAATAGTCAGCGACAGCGCCGCCAGCAGGCCGTAGTGCAGCACCGTGACCGGCAGGCCGCAGGCCTGCGCCTGCGCCGGGTCAAAGCTGTGCAGCAGCAGATCCTTCCACTTCAGCACCAGCGCCCCGCCGACCACCAGCGAGATGATACCAGCGGTCCACAGCTCATCCGGCTCCACCCCCAGCATGTTGCCGAACAGGATGTGATCGAGGTGGGCGTTGGTCTCCAGCCCCACATACATCACGATGCCCAGGCCGAACATGCCGGAGAAGACCACCCCCATCACGGTATCCTGCTTGACCCGGCTGTTGCCGGCCAAGAAGCCCGTTGCCACCGCACACAGCATACCGGCGGCAAAGGCGCCGATGATCAGCGGGAAGCCCAGCACATAGGCCAGCACGATCCCCGGCAGCACCGCGTGGCTGACCGCATCGCCCATCAGGGCCCAGCCCTTCATCACCAGAAAGCAGGACAAGAGCGCCGTCGGCACCGAGACAATCAGCGAGATCAGAAAAGCGTTCTGCATGAACGCGAACTGGAACGGCATCAGCAGCGTATCGAGATCCATCACACGGCCTCCTGTTGTGCGGCGGGGCCGCGCTTCAGCGCCTCGCGCGCCTTGCGCTTGGCCGCCAGCAGCCCGTGCTTCGGGGCGAAGACAAACACCACCAGAAAGATCAGCGTCTGCAGCGTCACGATGATGCCGCCGGTGGCGCCGTCCAGGAAATAGCTGGCATAGGCCCCAAAGAAGCTGGTGGCCGCGCCGATCAGCACCGACACCATGATCAGCCGCGGGAAGCGGTCGCACAGCAGATACGCCGTCGCGCCGGGCGTCACTACCATGGCGATCACCAGAAACGCGCCGACGGTCTGCATCGCCGCCACAACCGAGGCCGACAGCAGCACAAAGAACACCGCCTTCAGCAGCCCGGGACGCAGCCCGATGGTGCGGGCGTGGTTTTCGTCAAAGAAGGTGACCATCAGGTCCTTCCACTTGGCCAGCAGCACCGCCAGCGACACAAAGCCGATGATCGCCAGCTGCAGCGTGTCCTCCGGCGTGATCGCCAGGATATTGCCCATGGTGATGGTCTGGACCGACACCGACATCGGGCTGATCGACACGATGAACAACCCAAGCCCGAAGAAGGAGGTGAAGATCAATCCGATGATCACGTCCACCTTCAATCCTGAGCGCTCCGACAGGAACAGCATCGCCCCCGCCGCCAGACCGCCGGCAATAAAGGCGCCCAGCGCAAAAGGCAGGCCCAGCATGTAGGCCCCCGCAACCCCCGGCACCACCGAGTGCGAAAGCGCATCGCCGATCAGCGACCAGCCTTTGAGCATCAGATAGGCCGACAGGAAAGCGCAGACGCCGCCCACCAGCGCCGAAACCCACATCGCATTGGTCATATAGCCGTAGGTGAACGGCTCCAGCAGGTATTCCATCACGGCTTGCTCCCGTCCTCGCCGCGCTTTTCGCTGGTCTGGGTCTTTTCGCCGTATTGGACAAAGGGGCGCTCATCGTCGGTCAGAATGGTGACCTCGCGGGTGTCGCCGTCGTCATGCAGCGCCTGGCCGCCCAGGGTGAAGTGGCGCAGAACGCCGCCAAAGGCGTGTTCAAGGTTTTCGCGGGTAAAGGTGGTCTCTGTCGGCCCGTACCCAAGCACGGTTCCCTTGACCAGCACGGTGCGGTCGCAGAACTCCGGAACGCTGCCCAGGTTGTGAGTGGAGACCAGCATCACCCGGCCTTCGTCGCGCAGCTCGCGCAACAGGGCAATGATCTGTTCTTCGGTCTTCACGTCGACGCCGGTGAAGGGCTCGTCCAGCAGGATCACTTGCCCGTCCTGCGCCAGCGCGCGGGCCAGGAACACCCGCTTGCGCTGGCCGCCGGACAGCTCGCCGATCTGGCGGTGGCGGAAATCCTGCATGTTCACGCGGCTCAGTGCCTGATCGACCGCCTCGTGGTCGGCCGCCTTGGGACGGCGCAGAAATCCCATGTGGCCGTAGCGGCCCATCATCACCACGTCCTCGACCAGCACCGGGAAGGCCCAATCGACCTCCTCCGACTGCGGCACATAGGCCACCAGGTTCTTGCGCAGCGCCTCCTTGACGGTCATGCCGAGAATGCGGATTTCACCCTGCGCGGCCGGGACGAACCCCATGATCGCCTTGAACAGGGTCGACTTGCCCGCACCGTTCACGCCGACCAGCGCCGTGACGGTGCCGCGGGGAATGCCAAAGCTGGCATTCCACAGCGCGGTATGGCCGTTGCGGTAGGTCACCGTGACGTTCTTGGCGGCAATCCCGCCGTCCGCGGGCGCGGCGCTGGTATCCATGATGTGGGTCTCGCTGGCATCAAGCATTGGGCTGTCCTGCAGAGTTACACACAGAAATTGTGCTTTGTGAAATGAAACGCCCCGCAACTTGCGCTGCGGGGCCCTTTGATATGAAGAAAAGCGTTCTCAGTTGGTCACTTCGGTCAAACCGCGGGCCACGGTCTGAGAGGTGACCTTGAGCAGATCCAGATAGGTCGGCACCGGGCCGTCCGCCTCGCTGAGGGAGTCGACGTACAGTTCCCCGCCATAGGCGACGCCGGTTTCGCGGGCGACCTGCTCCGCCGGGGCGGTGTTGACGGTGCTTTCGCAGAACACCACCGGGATGTCGTTGGCGCGCACGCCGTCGATCACACCGCGCACCTGCTGCGGGGTGCCGACCTGATCGGCATTCATCGGCCACAGGTACAGTTCTTTCATGCCGAAATCCCGCGCCAGATAGCTGAAGGCACCCTCGCAGGTCACCAGCCAGCGCTTGTCCTCGGGGATCTCCGCAATGGCGCGGCGCAGCGGCTCGATGGTGGCGCGCAGCTTGTCTTTGTACTCGCCCGCGTTCTTCACATAGACGGCGGCGTTTTCCGGGTCGTGCTCGGCAAAGGCCTCGACGATGTTGTCGATGTAGATCAGCGCGTTATCCAGGCCCATCCAGGCGTGCGGATTGGGCTTGCCCTCGTAGGAGCCGGCCGCGATCGGGATCGGGTCGATGCCATCGGTCAGGGTCACCGAGGGCACATCCTGCATGTTGGACAGGAACTGTTCGAACCACAGCTCCAGGTTCATGCCGTTCCACAGGATCAGGTCGGCATCGGACGCGCGCACGATATCGCGCGGTGTCGGCTCATAGCCGTGGATCTCCGCCCCCGGCTTGGTGACTGAGACGACCTCGGCCGCATCGCCTGCCACATTCGCAGCCATGTCAGCCAGCACGGTGAAGGTGGTGACCACCTTCATTTTGTCTTCAGCCATGGCAGCACTGGCAGCAACGGCCGCAACAGCGGCGGCGGAAACTGTCTTGAGCAGGTTGGGGAACATCCGATTCTCCGTTTTGAAGATGTCATTGTTGCATCGTTATTGCAAATCATTCTCAACTGTCAATGAAATTGAGAATGACTTGCAACAGCAAATCCTGATCCAAGCGGAAAGACGCTTCCGTACAGCCCGGATTAGCAAAGGGTTAACACCGGTTAACGCCGTCTAAATGTTGCCCGGTTCGCGACCGTTATTTCGCCCGAATCCACCGCTAGACCTGAAGTTGCAGCCAGAACGGCGCGGGACTGAACCTGATCCTTCAACCGTCTGAGCGAGCACATCCCTTATGATTTCACCTGGAAACTTATCCGGCTGCTCTGCCGTGATCTGGCTGCTGGTCACCGGCTCCGCCGCGCTTGGCGGCCCGGCGCAGACCATTCAGCTGCAATGCGGCAAAGCCCTGCAGCAGCCCCTGTGCGACGCATTGGCCGGCGCGTTGAGCCAAAGATTTCCCGGTGCGGAAATGTCCGCTGCGGACGGTCAGGCCGGCCCGGCCGATCTGACCCTGCGCTATGTCGCGCAATCCCGGGCCGCGGACTGGATCTCAGGTTATCTGGAGTGGCAGCACCGCGACGGCCGGACCGGCCAGGGTCCAGCCATCGAACAGTCGGTCATGGATGGTCAACTGACTGCGGACAGCATTGCGGACTTTGCCGGCCATCTGGTCGGGCAAACAAAATTCCCCCTGTAAATCAAAGATTTAATCTGGAGCTAGGTAATGTGTGAATATTGCGGTCAAGCCAATCACAGAATTCCCGAAGTCACCGACAGCAGCGGCACCGGCACCGGCGGTGATGCCAGCGGCAAGCCGACCTATACGGTCGACCAGATCGCCCAGTATCTCTACCAGGGTTTCTGGGAGGATACCGGCCGCACCCAGCGCTCCTTTGATGTGCAAAGCGGCGGGCAGCTGACGGTCAACCTCAGCGGGCTGAACACAACCGGCAAGGAGACGGCCCGCAAGGCGCTGGAAAGCTGGACCGCACTGACCGGGATCGAGTTTGCCGAGACCACCGGCAGCGCCCAGATCACCTTTGACGACAACAACTCCGGCGCCTACGCCAGCTCCTCCGTCAGCAACGGCACCATTCTCAGCTCGCACATCAACGTGGACGACGGCTGGTCCGCGTACGGCAACTACTACTTGCAGACCTATATTCATGAGATCGGCCACGCCCTGGGCCTGGGCCACACCGGCAATTACAACGGCAGCGCCAGCTATGGCTCCGACGCGCATTTCGCCAATGACAGCTGGCAAATGTCGATCATGTCCTACTTCAGCCAGTCCGAAAACACCGCCGTCGATGCCTCCTTTGCCTATCTGGCAACGGCCCAGCTGGCCGACATCGCTGCGGTTCACCATCTGTATGGCACACCTGTAAACGTCGAAACCGGCGACACCACCTATGGCGACGGCCAGACCACCGGGCGTTTCGGCATGGATCTGAACGGCGGCTGGGCGGTGGCGATTGTCGACAGCGGCGGCACCGACGTCATCGACCTGGGCTCGCGCGGCTATAATCAGACCTTGAACCTGAACGCGGGCACCTTCTCCAGCCTCAACGGCAAGACCGGCAACTTCTCCATCGCCAGCGGCACCGTCATCGAAAACGCCATCACCGGCGCCGGCATTGACACGATCACCGGCAACGCAGCGGCCAACGTTCTGGAAAGCGGCGGCGGCAACGACCAGATCTCGGCAGGCGAGGGCAACGACACGCTGATCGGCGGAACGGGCGCGGATTACCTGACGGGCGGTGCTGGCGCCGACCGTTTTGTCTACCGCGAGCTGGGCGAGTCCGGCGACTCGATTGCCGACTTCGACCTTGCCGCCGGAGACCGGGTCGATGTTTCCGCCCTGCTGCAGGAGATCGGCTATACCGGCACCGATGCCGCAGGCGACGGTGTCGTCTCGCTTCAGGCCGGCAGCGGCGGCTCCTGGCTGAAGATTTCCTATAACGGCAGCAGCACGCTTCTGGTGTTCCTGACCGGTGTGGATGCAAGCGCCGATCCGGCAGAGATTATCAACACCTCCGCAACCCCGGACCCCGACCCGGAGCCCACCCCGGACCCGGAACCGACGCCGGATCCGGATCCAACGCCGGAGGTTATCGACAACACCTACACCTACACCGACAGTTTTGTACCTTACTGGACCAGCCTGCTGGGCACCGTCACCGACACCAACGGCGGCACCGACACCCTGGATCTGAGCGCCGTGACGCTGAAGGCATCCATCAACCTGCAAAGCGGTGTGTCCGGGACCATCGGTTCCAAGTCGCTGACGGTCAGTGAGGGCTCTGAGATCGAGAACATGATCCTGGGCAGCGCCTCTGACAAGGGCTACGGCAACAGCGCTGCCAACCGGATCGAAGGCCATGACGGCAACGACCAGCTGTTCGGCCTGGACGGCGACGACACCCTGACCGGCGGCACCGGCAACGACATATTGTACGGCGGCCTGGGCGGCGACAGCCTGGACGGCGGTGACGGCAAGAACCAGCTGTACGGAGAGGAAGGCGACGACACCGTTCTGGCAGGAGCCGGAAACGATAAAATCTACGGCGGCGACGGCAACGACAGCCTGGACGGCGGCGACGGCAATAACCGGATGGACGGCGGTCTTGGCGATGATGCCATTGCCACCGGCAGCGGCAAGGACCGGCTGCAAGGCGGCGAAGGCAATGACACCCTCTCTGCCGGCGAGGGCCGCAACCGGGCAGATGGCGGCCTGGGCGATGACTCGATCACCGGCGGCAGCGAAAAGGACCAGTTTAAAGGCGGCGAAGGAAACGACACAATTGCCGCGGGCGATGGGGACAACAAGACCGATGGCGGCAGCGGCCACGACTCGATCAGCGGCGGCAGCGGCAAGGACCGGATCAAGGGCGGCGAAGGAAACGACACGATTGCGGCCGGAGACGGTGACAACAAGGTTTCCGGCGACGACGGCAACGACGTGATCACCAGCGGCAGCGGCAGTGATAAGATTAAGGGCGGTCTCGGGGATGACACCCTTTCGGCCGGGGACGGCGACAACAAGCTGGACGGCGGCGACGGCAACGATGTGATCACCAGTGGCAGCGGCAGTGACAACGTCAAGGGCGGCAACGGCGACGACACCATCGAGACCGGCGCGGGCGCTGACAAGATCAATGGCGGCGACGGCAATGACACGATCCAGGCCGGTGCGGACGCAGATAAAGTCAGGGGTGGAGCCGGCGACGACGAAATCCGCGGCGGCAGCGGCGACGACCTGCTTGACGGCAGCGCCGGCAGCGACCGGCTCGAAGGCGGCGCCGGGGCCGATATCCTGAAAGGCGGCGGCGATGCGGACGTGTTTGTCTTTGCCTCTGCCGAAGACGCGGGCGACACCCTGCGCGACTTCAAGCTCAGCGACGGCGATGCGCTGGACGTCGGCGGCCTGCTGCTGGAGCTGGACACAAACCTGGAAGATGCCCTGTCCAGCGGCAGCCTGAGCCTGAGCAGCACCAAGGACGTCTGGCTGCAATATGACGCCGACGGCGAAGGCGGCAGCGATCCGCTGCAGATCGCCTGGCTGAAAGGGATCAAATCAAGCGATCAGCTGACCGAAGACTGGTTCATCTGACCCTTTGAACCGCGCAAGGCCCGGCCTCCGGACAGGACCGGGCCTTGACCCACTCCGCCAGTGCCTGCCGCGTCTTTGCCCGGCGTGGCTGCGCCTAAAACCGGGAAACGCCCCGCGCCCCGCCGGCGGTGATCGACATCAGCGACAGCGTGTGGTCCATGTTCTTCATCCGGTGCCGCAGCATCAGCCGTGTCAGCCGGTTCAGCTCTGCGGCATACTCCGGCCGCCCGGCCACGTTTTCCAGCTCCCCCTGCCCGTCCGCATCAAACAGCATCGGCGGCAGATCGGCGGCGAATTCCACCAGGGTATAGCGCCCGTCCCGCAGGATCCCCAGGCTGCTGTCGCTCGGCGAAGTGCCCAGCGCCTCCTGCCACAGCGTCGGCTTCAACGGTTCGGAGAAATCCAGTTCTGAGAACGAATACTGCCGCCAGTCCTGCGGCACGTCCCCGTGCAACAGCGGCAGCAGAGACCGGCCGTCCATGGAATTCGGGATCTCCTGCCCCACCCAGTCGAGAATGGTCGGCGCCACGTCGATGGACTCGGTGATCTGAGTGAGGCAGGCCCCGGCATTGTCCTCATTTCCCGGCATCCGGATGATCAGCGGCGTGTGATAGGCGGCATCATAGACCGTCATCTTGCCCCAGGCGTGCCGGTCGCCCAGCATCTCGCCGTGGTCGGCGGTGATGACCACCATGGTACTGTCATACTGGCCGGTGTCCTTGAGGAACCTGATCACCCGCCCGACATGATGATCCACCTCGGTGGCCAGCCCCAGGTAAACCGCGCGCAAGGTGCGGATGGTGTCATCCGTCGGCTCCAGATCCGGAAACCCCTCGACAAAACCCGCGGCGGTGCTGCTGCGCAGCGCCGGGTCAAAGAACGGATGCTGCGCGCCTTCCTGCTCCGGCGTGTCCAGCCGCTGCGGCAGCGGCAGGGAGGCCGGATCGTACATGGTGTTATACGGCGCCGGCGCCACCAAAGGCGGATGCGGGCGGATGTAGGTCAGATGGGCAAACCAGCTTTCCTTATGATAAGCCCTCATCTTGCCCAGGAAGGAGTTGGTGAGGAACGCGGTATCGCTGTCCTCTGCCGCGTAAAGCGCCGGATCGTTCAGCCGCGGCGCGCCGCCATCGGGCGAAACCGGCTTGTAGACGTCCCAGTAGTTTTCGAACTCATAGCCGCGGTTCATCAGATGCGACTGCCACGGATAAGACATCTCCAGCCGCATCTCGGTCATCTCATGGAACCCGTTCATCGGGAACTCATAGGTCCTGAGCGCCGGATCATTGGCATCAAAGGCACGCGGGTCCTGCGAGGTGTCGGTATAGCCGAACAGCATCGGCAGGTAGCCCGCCTTGCGCATCTCGGTGGCGATGTTCGGCGTGTCGTGGCGCAAGGGCGTGCCGTTGCGCACCGAGCGGTGGTTCATCGCGTACTGCCCGGTCAGGATCGAGGCCCGCGACGGCCCGCAGGGGTTTGTCACCGAGAAATGCCGCTTGAACGACACCGCCTCCTTCATGAAGGCGCGGATGTTGGGCAGGTCCACATGGTCTGCCATGGCGCCGAACACGCAATCCGCACGCAGCTGGTCGATGATGATGAACAGGACGTTGCGGGTTGCGGGGCGGTTCTCGGGACGGGTGGCAGGCATCCGGGAATCCTTGCAGGCTCAGTTCGTTTCAGCTCCGCTGACTGTGGCGATCCGCGCGCGGATTTCAAGCGCGGACTGCGCTGCCCGGCGGGACAGCTTGCCACAGATTGTCAGCTGGCAAATTCCGTAAACTTGTATCTATCCGGCCTCCAAGCCCCGGGCAAACAGCCTGCCGAATTGCGGCTGGGGGTCGGTGATCCCGGCCAGCCGCAGCATATGCCAGGCCAGCGCCTGATTGCTGGACAGCACCGGCACCCCGGTCGCCTCCTCGATTTCCGGGATCACACGCAGGCAGCGCAGGTTGGTGCAGGAGATCACGATTGCATCGCAATCCCCGGCCGCGGCGACCTGCTGGGCTGCTGCCGCAATCGCCGCCTCGGTGATCCGCGCCACCACCCGGTCGTCCATCTCCTCGAACGAGCCGAAACCGGCGATTTCGAACCCTGCCTCCTCCAGCTTCTGCCGCATCTGCGCCGAGACCTCGGGCAGGTAAGGCGTGACAAACCCCAGCCGCGCAGCCCCCAGCGCCCGGCCAGCAGCGATGATCGCCGCCAGCGGGTCGGTCACCTTGGCCCTGGGCAGTACGGATTGCACCGCCTCCGCCACCTTGGCCGAGCCGATCACCGTTGCCGCCGAGGTGCAGCCGTAGCCGATCACGTCAAAGTCCGGCGAGGACGGAAACAGCCGTGCAGAGGCCGGCAGATCCGCCTGCATCTGCGCCAGCGTTTCCGGGCGGACTTCGGGCACCATCGGGATGCGGCTGTGATACAGAGCCACCCCGTCCTGCGCCATCATCCGGGCAAACTCCGGCTCCAGCGTCTGATCGGTTTCCAGCACGATCACGCCCAAGGTGGCGCGGGTGCCTATGCCTGCGTCCGTCTCATAGGGGAGTTTCATGGCCCGTACCCTCCTTCAGATCACCGGCAGTTCGGGGGCGGCCCGGGTTGTCAGCAGCTCAGCGCCCTCCGCCCGCACGACGATGTTTTCCTCATGCACCATGATCCGGCCATCGCCGTAGCTCAGCGAGGGTTCCAGCGTCAGCACCATGTTTTCCTCGATCACGGTGCCGTCAAAGGCGGCGTGCGAGGGCCATTCGGTCAGCTGCATCCCCAGCCCGTGGCCCAGCCGGCCCACATCGCCGCCCTGATCGTCCATTTCGGCAATCACCGACTGCATCGCCTGGAACAGCTCGCGGCAGGTGGCTCCGGGTTTGGCCGCAGCAATCCCGGCCTCGGTTGCCCGCCACAGCACATCATAGGCGCGGCGCGACAGGTCGTCGGCGCGGCCAATGGCGAAATTGCGGTCGAAGTCGCAGAAATACCCGTCCCAAGTGGCGCCGGTGTCCAGCATCAGAATATCGCCCGCCTGCAAGGGCCGGCCGGTCGGCGGCGAGATCACATCGCTGTAGCCGCCCTGATCGGCGCCGCCCACCAGATAGGGCACATCGTCCGCCCCCTGCGCCAGCGCCTCGCGCCGGAAGGCGCGGAACAGGTCCTCAAACGGCTGGCCTTCATGCGCAATCTCCGGCACCCGTGCAAAGGTGCGGGAGCCGATGGCGCAGATGTGGCGCAGCTTTTCGATCTCGGCGGCGGATTTCACCATCCGCAGACTGCGCACCAGCGGAGTGGCATCCGCCACCCTCAGCCCCGGCAGCCCCGCCATCAGCCGCTCAAAATCGCCCAGCGGCATCCTGAGCGACGTTTCATGCCCTTTCATCAGACCGATGGAACCGCCACGGGAGGCCATCGGCGACAGCAGCTCCGTCAGCAGGCTGATACCGTCATCCTCCGGCGCGGGCGCGCTCCAGGTGCGGATGTCCTCGACCCAGGTGCGGCGCATCAGGTCGGCGCCGATCTCCGGGATGATGGCAACCGGCTTGCCCGCAGGCGGCACAAACAAGAACCAGGGCCGGGTCGGGCTTTGCCAGAACAGGGTGTGAAAGCCGCTGAAATAGCGCACCTCCGGCTCCGTCAGCAGCAAGAGCCCCTCCAGACCCTGCGCCGCCATCAGCGCCTGCGCCTTTTCGGTCCGGGCCGCAAACTCCGCTTCCGGGAAACCGCGTGCGGGCGCGTCAGACATGGTCCTTCCCTTCCATGATCGCGGCATAGATCGCAGGGTCCGTGACGCCCTCAGAGCCGATCAGCAGCACGCGCGAGCTTTCATCCAGGCCCAGAGTTTTCTTCATATCTGCCGACTGGCAAGCCGCGATCAGCGCGGACAGCCCCGCCACCGCGCTTTCGCCGGCCTCCACCACGGGATCGCCGGTTTCGCCATTGGCCAGCAGCCGCACCGCCGGGGCCACGATGCTGTCCGGGATGGTCACAAAGTCGGTGGCTTCTTCGGCCAAAATCTCCCAGGCCATTTCCGACGGCTCACCGCAAGAAAGGCCCGCCATGATGGTTTCTTTCTTGATGGCGAAATTGGTGGCCTTGCCCGCCTTGGCGCTGTCAAACAGGCAGGCCGCCAGCTCCGGCTCAACAATCACCACCCGCGGCGCCTTGGCCCCATAAAACTGCCGCAAAGCCGCCGCGACCGAGGCTGCCAGCCCGCCGACGCCGCCCTGCAGGAACACATGGGTCGGCGCCTGCTCCATCGCCTCGCAAGCCTCGCGGGTCATCACGCTGTAGCCGGCCATCACATCGCGCGGCGGCTCGGTATAGCCTTCCCAAGAGGTGTCGGAGACCACGAACCAGCTGTTCTCCTCCGCCTCTTTCTTGGCCAGCAGCACCGAGGCGTCATAGTCGCCGTTGATCCGGATCACCTCGGCGCCCAGCTCGCGCATGGCCACCGCGCGGCCCTCGCTGACCTCAGCATGAATGTAGATCCGGCAGGGCGCGCCGAACCGCTGGCAGCCCCAGGCCAGCGAACGGCCATGGTTGCCATCGGTGGCGGAAACCAGCGTAATCCCGGCGCAGGCGTCCTTGTGGGCGCCCTTGCGGATCTCCTCCAAGCTGACGTCCTGGCCCAGCTGGCGGCTCAGCTCCCGCTGCAGCACCCGCAGCGCCGCATAAGATCCGCCCAGCGCCTTGAAGCTGCCGAGGCCGAACCGCGGGCCCTCGTGTTTGTAGTCGATCCGGCCCACGCCGATCTGCGCGGCAAGCCCGGCCAGGGAGACCAGCGGCGTTGCCTCATATCCCTCCCAGGCGGTGATCTCGGCTTGGGCATCGCCAAAGTCCTGTTCGGACAAAACGGTAAATGCCGCTTCGCCGGATTTCGGGTTCCCTGCCGTGTGGCGCAGGGCAGCATCAAATTGTTCAAGCATCGTCAGTCCTTTCCCGCTGGCAGCCGGTCACGCACCAGCTGCACCCAGACCTCTGCGCCGATCGGCAGCAGAGCGTCGTTGAAATCATAATCCGCCGCATGCAGCGGCTGGCCGTGCGGCCCCTCTCCGCCATTGCCCAAGAGCAGGAAGCAGCCGGGCACGGCGTTGGCGAAATGGGCGAAATCCTCGGAGAAGCTCATTGGCGGCCGGTTGCGGATCACCTCGCAGCCCGCCGCCTCACCCGCGCGGCAGGCGGCCTCAGCGGGGCCTTCTGCATTGATGGTTTCGATAAACTCGGTGTTGAAGATCACCTCAACCTGCACTGCGTGAGCGGCAGCGACACCGGCTGCGATCTGACGCATGAAGCGTTCCACCGCCGCACGGTCCGCGGGCACCCGCGCCCGCACATCGCCCTTCAGCACCGCATGGCCCGGCAGCACGTTGCGCTGGCCGTCGGTCAGGAACTCGGTCACCGAAACCACCGCGCCCGCCCCCGGCGCCAACTTGCGCGCGACGATGGTTTGCAGCGCCAGCACCATTTCGGCGCCGACAGTGATGGCATCCACCCCCGCCTGCGGCATCGAGGCATGGCCGCCCTGCCCCGTGATCGCGATTTCAAACAGGCTCTCGCTGCTGCAGATCTGCCCCGGCCGGGTCGAGACCTGCCCTACCGGCGCGCCCGGCAAGTTGTGGATGGCATAGACCTCCTCGATCGGGAACCGCTCCAGCACGCCCTCGGCAATCATTGCCTGCGCGCCCAGGCCGTGCTCCTCGTTGGGCTGGAAGAGGAACACGACGGTGCCGTCAAACCCCTGCTCCTGTGCCAGCCGTTCGGCGGCCCCCAGGAGCATGGCCATGTGCCCGTCATGGCCGCAGGCGTGCATCACGCCCGGCGTTTCCGACACGTAACCATGGGCAGAGGTTTCGCTGATCGGCAGCGCATCCATATCGGCCCGCAGCCCGATGGCCCGGTTGCCCGTGCCGGCCCGCAGCAGCCCGACCACACCCGCACCCTCATGCACCTCCAGCCCCAGGTCGCGCAGATGCGCCGCCACCCTGGCCTTGGTGCGGTCTTCCCGGAAGCCAAGCTCCGGGTGCCGGTGGAAGTCCCGGCGCAGCGCGGTCAGGCGGTCCTGAAAGCTGGTCATATGCGCTCTCCAAGCTGTTTGAGGCGACTTTAGGCCGCCATATCCGACTTGGCGCATATTATTCCGGCTCAGGGGTGACGAAATTCATCATCGGGCCGGAAAACCAGGCTGAATTTCGTACTATCGTGCGCGCCCCCCCAGGCATCCGCCGGGTTAAGGCCAGCCGGCTAGATTTCCTCGCCTTTTTCCAGCAGCTCCTCGATCAGCTGCCGCTGAATCCCCGGGCTGTCGCCGCCGCGGAACTGCAGGGCCCCGCCGGTGTAGAGCGTCCCGTAGGTGCGGGCGATGTTCACGGTCTGCCCCAGGCCCGAGATCAGCTGATCCTTTTGCAGCGGCGACAGCGGGTGGATGAACACCGCCCACAGCTGACCCCGCGCCACCGCATAGCGCGCATCCAGCGCCGAGTCGAAATTGGCCTGCATCATCCGCATCAGTTCCTCCGCCGTCAGCTCCTCTGCAGGGCGCAGCGGCACCATCGCCCGCATCCGGTCCGCGGCCGGGTCGGTGACCACCAGCACCGGCACCCCGGCGATTGTCAGCTGAAAGCCCGGCCCCACCGGCTGCGCCCCGCCGTCCAGGGCAAACAGGATGCGCCCGAGCCGTTCATAGGTCATCGGCGGCTCCGGCTCTGGTGCCGTGTCCTGCGCCAGCGCGGGCACAGCCAACACGCAAGCAATCACAAATGTCCGCAGCCAGGCCATGACGGCACCTCCCCTATTGACGCTGTCTTTCAGGCTAATGTGCTGCCGCCCGCGGCTCCATGCACAGTTGGGTGAGGGCGCATCAAGTGATCAGCCCGAAAATTCGGGACGATCTGCAAGATCACCGGAACGGATGGAGATTAAACGTCCAGCGCTGCGGACTTAGCTTCAGATCACCGGGCCGCACAGACCGCCCCGGACATCTTGAACCCGCTCTTGAACCCGATGAGGACCAACATGAAAACGCTTCTGACAACCGCCCTGATCTCCATCTCAGCCGCGCTGGCCGCGCCCGCCTATGCCGCGGACGAGGTCAACGTCTCCAACGGCATCTCCGCCGGCGGCGCGCCGCTGGGCGCGCATGGCGTCGACCTGGTGGCGCTGCTGGACAGCCGCAACCCGGTGGAGGGCATGGCCACCTACTCCGCCACCGTGGACGGCGCGTCGTATTATTTTGCCTCGGAAGAGAACAAGACCGCGTTCGAGGCCAACCCGGCGAAATACCTGCCGCAGCATGGCGGCTTCTGCTCTTACGGCGTGTCAGTCGGCAAGAAGTTCGACGGCGACCCGGACCAGTACCTGGTGCATGACGGCAAGCTGTTCCTGTTCCTGAACGCCGCCACCCGCGCCGCCTTCCTGGAGGACGTGGCCGGCACCGCCAAGACCGCGGACAGCCAGTGGGGCCAGATCAAGCACGTGGCTGTCAGCGAACTCTGATCCCGCGCTGCCCGTGTCCCGCCGGGCAGGCGGCACCGTTCCGCCGTGCCTGCCCCTGCGCCCGCAGCTGTGCATCAGTTGCGGGCGATTGCGCGTCAGCCGGCGGTTTCCATGCGGCTTTCGATCACCGCCAAAGCCTTGGCCAGCGCCTCTTCGATGCTCAGCTCGCTGGTGTCGATCAGCACCGCATCATCGGCCGGTTTCAGCGGCGCCTCGGCGCGGTTCATGTCGCGGTCGTCGCGGGCCTTCACGTCCGCCAGCACTTCGGCAAGCGTAATCACCTTGCCTGCTGCCGTCAGCTCCAGGAAACGCCGCCGCGCGCGCACCTCGGCGCTGGCGGTGACAAACAGCTTCACCTGCGCATAGGGGCAGATCACCGTGCCGATATCGCGCCCGTCCAGCACCGCGCCGCCCGCCCGGCGGGCAAAGGCGCGCTGGAAGTCGACCAGCGCCGCGCGCACTTCGGAAATCACTGCCACCTTGGAGGCAGCCTGTGCCACTTCCGGCCCGCGCAGATCCTCGCGCGCCAGATCTTCCGGCGTCAGGGTCTGCGCTGCCGTGACCGGGGCCACGCCCTCCATCATCTTCGCCCCGACGGCCCGGTACAGCAGCCCGGTGTCCAGATGGCCGAACCCGTAATGGGCCGCCACCGCCTTGGAGATGGTGCCCTTGCCTGCGGCGGCCGGTCCGTCGACCGCTATGGTGAAGCTGTTGCTCATGTGCGCTCCAGTTTGGCCCCCAGATTGCCCATCAGGGTCTCAAAGATCGGAAAGGAGGTGGCGATCGGGCTGCCGTCGTCCACGGAGACCGCGTTCTGCGCGCCCATGCCCATTACCATGAAGGACATAGCGATGCGGTGGTCCAGGAAGCTTTCGCAGGTGCCGCCACCCGGCACGCCTTCGATGCCAAGGCCGGTGACCTCCCACCAGTCCTCGCCTTCCTCGACGGTGACGCCATTGGCGCGCAGGCCCTTGGCCATCGCGTCGATCCGGTCGCTTTCCTTAACGCGCAGCTCCTTGACGCCACCCATCATGGTCTTGCCTTCGGCAAAGGCGGCCACAACCGACAGCACCGGGTATTCGTCGATCATCGAGGCCGCGCGCTCCGGCGGTACTTCGATACCCTTCATGCCGGGCGAGTACTTGGCGCGCAGATCGGCCACCGGCTCGCCGCCCTCCTCGCGCATGTTCTCAAACGTCAGGTCGGCCCCCATGTCCTGCAGGGTGTAGTAGAGGCCCGCGCGGGTCGGGTTGAGGCCGATGTTCGGCACCAGCACGTCGGAGCCGGGTGTGATCAGCGCGGCACAGACCGGAAAGGCGGCGGAGGACGGGTCGCGCGGCACCGCGATCACTTGCGGCTTCAGCTCCGGGCGGCCGGTCAGGGTGATGACGCGGCCCTCCTCGGTCTGCTCGGTGGTGATCTCGGCGCCGAAGCCTGCCAGCATCCGCTCAGTATGGTCGCGGGTGGCTTCCTTCTCGATCACCACGGTCTTGCCGGGCGCGTTGAGGCCAGCAAACAGCACCGCCGACTTCACCTGCGCCGACGGCACGGGCACCTCATAGCGGACCGGCACCGGGTCCGCCGCGCCAACGATGGTCATCGGCAGCCGCCCGCCGGAGCGGCCCACGGACTGGGTCCCGAACAATGCCAGCGGGTCGGTCACACGCGCCATCGGGCGCTTGTTCAGCGAGGCATCGCCGGTGAAGGTCGCAGTAATCGGAGAGGTCGCCATCACCCCCATGATCAGCCGCACCCCGGTGCCGGAGTTGCCGCAGTCGATCACATTGTCCGGCTCGGCAAAGCCCCCGACGCCAACGCCGAACACCGACCAGTTGCCGCCGCCGTGGTTCACCACCTCGGCGCCAAAGGCCTGCATCGCCTTGGCGGTGTCCAGCACGTCTTCGCCTTCCAGCAGGCCGGAGATCTTGGTCTCCCCCACCGACAGCGCGCCCAGGATCAGCGACCGGTGCGAAATCGACTTGTCGCCGGGCACCTCTGCCACGCCGGTCAGCGGGCCAGAGCGGTGCGAGGTCATCGGGATGGGCGTGCCGTGTCCGGACATGGGGCTTCCTTCGTCTGTCGGTCGTTCGTCTGTTCGTTTGCGCTATCGGTACCGGATTGGATCTGGCCGGTCCAGCGCTATTGGCCCTGCTCCAGGCGGCGGAAGGTCAGGTAATGCGGGGTGCGGCCCTCGCGCAGGGCTTTCTGCTCATAGCGGGTGGAAATCCAGTCGTCCCAGGGCTGGCGCCAGTCGGTCGGACCTTCGGCCAGCCATTCGAATCCCGCCTTCGGCACCTCCTCCAGGGTTTGGCGCACGTAATCCGGAATATCGGTCGCCACCCGGAAGATCGCGCCTGGCTTCAGGCAGCGGGCCAGCGGCTCCAGATGCTCCTGCGTCACAAAGCGGCGGCGGTGGTGGCGCTTCTTCGGCCAGGGGTCCGGGTACAGCAGGAAAGCGCGCGAAATGGACCCCGCGGGCAGCACATCCATCAGATCGCGGGCATCGCCCGGGTGGATGGCGATATTGTCCGCGCCTGCGTTGCGGATCTTGCCCAGCAGCATCGCCACGCCGTTGATAAAGGGTTCGGCACCGATGATGCCGACATCCGGATTGCTGACGGCCTGATGCACCAGATGCTCGCCGCCGCCAAAGCCGACCTCCAACCAGACATCCTTGCCGCCGAACAGCGCGTCCAGGTCCAGCGGCGTGCGCTCCGGGTTTTCCTCCCAGCCGACGGCGCCGGGGCTGAGCTTGGCCAGATCCTCGTCCAGATAGCGCTTCTGGCTGTCCTTCAGCGTCTTGCCCTTGAAGCGGCCATAGAAATTGCGCCAGGGCGCGCCGCTGGCGTGTTTCTCTGCCGCATTGGCGGCGGCGGGCTGGGCATCCTTGGACTGGTCGTCGCGGGGCTTCTGGTCGCCGGACATGCGTCTGGGCTCCTGTTCGAGGCAGTATTTGAAAGGCTGGCCGCTCCTCTGCCGCAACCGGGCCTCAGGGTCAAGCCGGCGTCAGCGCGGCTGGCGCGGCTGCCCGGGCAGAACCTCCCGCAAAACCCCGGCAGCGATCAGGCGCAACCGGCTGGGATACCACTCTCCGTCCGGATCGGTGCGCAGCGTTTCGATGGCAAAGCCCGGGTCGACACCGCGCGCCACCATATAGCTGAGGTGATCATAGATTTCGCGCTGGGTATCCTCATAGATCCACGAGCCGAACTCAAACGGCGTCGACCAGCGCTGCACCCGCCGCTCGCTGCGGTAAAATTTATGCACAGCAGGCGCCGGCCAGTTGCGCTGATGGAACCCGATGCGGGAGCCAAGCGTCATCCGCCGCCGTTTGCCCGCCAGGAAGACATCCACGCAGGCGCTGATGCATTCGCCGTCGATCACGGTGTCGAGCCCGTATTCCAGCACCAGCGCGGCAAGCTCCTCGCCGGCATAGACGCTGCCGCCGATGCTGTTGAGCTGCAATTCGGTAATTTCCGGGGTCTGCGCCAGAATACCCTGAAGCTTATCAATGTCCTCGTCGGTGATCTCAGCCGGCTCGCCTTCCACATCCGTTTCGGTGTCATAGACAAGCGTTTGCCCCCGCAGGCTGAACTTCTGCGGCAGCGCCTCCTTTGCAGCCGCAGCCGCCGGCAGCACCAGGCAAAGAAAAGCAGTCGTCAATCGCAGCATCGCGGCCCCGGCAGCTGATGAATTCCACCCGGCCACTATGGCGCAGCCCGGCGTCCGGCTCCAGCCTCAACAGGACCGCGGTTCGTCCTCCAGGGTGCGCCGCGCCGCCGCGCGGCGCCGGGCCCAACGGGAGAGGTGCATTCCCGGAATGCGCCGGTCCGGGCGGGAGCCCCCCGGACATGAAAAAAGAGCGGACCCTTCGGCCCGCTCCCCTGTTGCTGCCTCTTGGCCTCAGACCGCTTTCTTCAGCGCCTCGGCCAGATCAGTGCGCTCCCAGCTGAAGCCGCCATCGGTCTCCGGCTCACGGCCGAAGTGGCCATAGGCTGCGGTGCGCTGGAAGATCGGCTTGTTCAGCCCCAGGTGCGAGCGGATGCCGCGCGGGGTCAGGTCCATCACCTGATCAATTGCCTTTTCGATCGCCGCGGGCTCGACTTCGCCGGTGCCGTGGGTGTCGGCATAGATCGACAGCGGCTTGGACACGCCGATCGCATAGGACAGCTGGATGGTGCATTTGTCAGCCATGCCCGCGGCCACCACGTTCTTGGCAAGATAGCGCGCGGCATAGGCGGCCGAACGGTCCACCTTGGTCGGATCCTTGCCGGAAAACGCGCCGCCGCCGTGCGGGGCTGCGCCGCCATAGGTGTCGACGATGATCTTGCGGCCGGTGAGGCCCGCGTCGCCATCCGGGCCGCCGATCACGAATTTGCCGGTCGGGTTCACGTGCCAGACGGTGTCACCGGTCAGCCAGCCTTCGGGCAGGGTTTCGCGGATGTAGGGCTCGACGATGGCGCGGATGTCATTCGAGGTCAGCGATTCGTCGAGGTGCTGGGTCGACAGCACCAGAGAGCTGATGCCCACCGGCTTGCCGCCTTCATAGACCACCGACAGCTGCGATTTCGCATCAGGTCCCAGCGTCGGCTCGGTGCCGTTCTTGCGCACCTCGGCCAGGCGGCGCAGGATCGCGTGCGAATACTGGATCGGTGCCGGCATCAGCGCGTCGGTTTCATTGGTGGCAAACCCGAACATGATGCCCTGGTCGCCGGCGCCTTCGTCCTTGCCGGCGGATGCATCGACGCCCTGCGCGATATGGGCGGACTGCTCGTGCAGCAGGTTGGTCACTTCCACGGTCTCGTGGTGGAATTTCTCCTGCTCGTAGCCGATGTCCTTGATGCAGGCGCGGGCGATCTCGTCGATTTTGCCCATGTAATCGTGCAGCTTGTCCTGATCGGACAGGCCAACTTCGCCCCCGATGACAACACGGTTCGTGGTGGCAAAGGTCTCAGCTGCCACACGTGCTTCGGGCTCTTCCGCCAGAAAAGCGTCCAGCACCGCATCGGAAATGCGGTCGCAGACCTTGTCCGGGTGGCCTTCGGAAACCGATTCCGAAGTGAAGGTGTAGTTCATACGGGTCATGAAAGAGTGCTCCATTGAGGTTCAGCCCGCCACGCCAGGAAGCCGTTGTGGCAGGTATCGGGCCGCATTACGCGGCAAGACCGCGCGGGTCAATCTATATTCGGATAGAGTTAATCAGCTATGACCGCAGCGCAAGGGGCCTGTGGCGGAAGATTGCGGCAACTGCGCTCAAAAGACACAGCAGCAGGACCGGCCAGTCGCCGGTACGGCTGTAAAGCGTCGGCGGCAGCGCTGCCGGCAGGCTTGCGTCGATATATCCGGCATCGCCCAGCGGCAGGCTGTCCAGCATCGACCCGTCCGGCGCGATCATGGCGGAGACGCCGGTGTTGGCGGCGCGGATCATCGGCAGCCCCTGCTCCAGCGCCCGCATCCGGGCCTGCACCAGATGCTGGTACGGGCCGGACCGGGTGCCGAACCAGGCGTCATTGGTGATCTGCACCAGCATCTGCGGCCGGGTTCGGGCAGCGTTCACATCCTGAGGAAAAACAGCCTCATAGCAGATCAGCGGCAGGGCGCTGCCAACCGGCAGATCCATCACGTCCGCGCCCGGCCCGGCGGCATAGCCCGCGCCCGCCTGGGAGGCAAAGCCGTAGATGCCAAAGCGAGCCATGAGGTCGCCGAACGGCACATATTCCCCGAACGGGACCAGATGCGCCTTGTCATAGGTGGCCGTGGCCATGCCGTCGGCGTCCAGCAGCACCGCGGAATTGTAATAGGCGCCTGCCTCCTCCCGCTGGATGCCCAGCAGAACCGGCACGCCGCCCGCGCTTTCGGAGATGACCCGCAAAGTGTCCTCAGCGTAGTTCAACAGCTGCGGCACCGCGGTTTCCGGCCAGACGATCAGATCTGGGCGCGGCTCCCCTGCCGAAAACGCAACGGAGCGGCGGACAAATTCCCAGCGGTGATCCGGGTGCCATTTCAGATTCTGCGGCGCGTTGGGCTGCACGATTCGCACCGTCTTGCCCGTGTCCGCGGCCTGCGGCGGGGCCGGAACGGCAAAAACCGCGGCAGCGCACAGGGCAAGCGGCGCGGCAGCGGCAAGCGGGTTTTGCCGGATCAGAGCCAGCGGCAGGAACGCCGCCAGCGTCAGCAGCCCCAGCCCCTGCGGCCCGATCCAGGGCAGCAGGTTTGCGGCTGGCGTATCAATCCAGAACTGGCCGAAGCCTGCCCAGGGAAACCCTGTCAGCAGATAGGCCCGGGCAAACTCCGCCAGCGTCCACACGGCTACCAGCACCGGCACCCGCCAGGCACCGCGGCTGAACCGGGCGGTCAGGCCAAAGGCCGCGCCCCAGAACAGGGCAAGGCCCGCGGCCAGGAACACCAGCGCAAAAGGCGCCATCCAAGCGTGGCGCTCCGGGTCGATTTGGAAGGGTTCGATGATCCACGACAGGCCAAAGGCAAAATACCCCAGCCCGAACAGCCAGCCGGCCAGCGCCGCCGTGCGGGCCGGGGCAGCTTGCAGGATCAGCCAGCCCGCAGCAGCCAGCGCCACCGGCAGCCCGAACAGGAAATGCCAAGGCGCAAGCGCCAGCGACAGCAGCGCGCCGCCGCCAACAGCCAGCGCCGCCGGCGCCAGCCGGAGCTGGCGGGCAGCCCGGCGCAGCCCGAGTGAGATCATGCGGCGGCGTCCGGCAGCCGCACGCGCAGCCGTTTGATCCGGCGCGGGTCGGCGTCGATCACTTCAAACTCGGCGCCTTCGGGATGCTCAATTACCTCGCCGCGGGCAGGCACCCGGCCCGACAGCATGAAGACCAGACCGCCCAGGGTGTCGATTTCCTCTTCATCGACCGCGTCATGGCTGGTCAGCGACTGACCGATCTCGCTCTCGAATTCCGGCAGAGGCGTGCGGGCCAGGGCGATATAGCTGCCGGGCTTCTCCTGATACCAGGTCTGCAGTTCATCGGCGTCGTGCTCATCTTCGATCTCGCCAACCACCTGTTCGATCAGATCCTCGATGGTCACCAGCCCGTCGACGCCGCCGTATTCGTCGATCACCAGCGCCATGTGGCGGCGTTCGGCCTGCATCTTGGTCAGCAGCACCCCGATCGGCATCGACGGCGGCACAAACAGCAGCGGCCGCAGCATCCGCGGCAGGTCGAAGTCCGAGCTGCCGCCATTGAAGCCGTGGGTGAGCGAAAAATCCTTGAGGTGGACAAAGCCCAGGGGCGTGTCCAGCGTGCCCTCGTACACCGGGATCCGGGTAAAACCGCTTTGCCGGAAGATGCCGACCAGGTCGTCCTTGCCGATGGTGACCGGCACGGCAGCGATCTCGGCAGAGGGGATGGCGACGTCTTCCACCCGCAGCCTGCGAAGGTTGATCATGCCATGCGACCCGGAACCAGCGGCCGGCTGGTCGCTGCCAGGTTCGTCTTCGGCCTGCGGCTCCGGGCTGAACACGCTGAAAAGCCGTGCCCAGAAACTGGTTTTCTCAGTGGCCGGCGCTTCTGCTGCCGTGCCGTTCACGTTCTGCAGCGCGCCCTGCGCCGCGTTAGAACTGCCTTCTATGTCGCCCATCTGTCCTATCCAAAAGCCCCGCCTAAGGGGCGTCCTCAGTCATATATGGGTTCGCAATCCCCATTTTGCCAAGTATCAGCACCTCAATCCCTTCCATTAATGCGGCATCGCGGTCACGAATGTGATCATAGCCCAAAAGATGCAACATTCCGTGAACAATCAGATGGCGGGTATGGTCGGCCAGCGGCTTGCCTGCCTCTGCGGCCTCGCGGGCGCAGGTGCCATAGGAAATGGCGATATCGCCCAGCGGGATTTCACCAGTGAAATCAGGCTCAGGCGGCAGCGGCGTGCCGCCGTCCTCCTCTGCGGCCCGCTCCTCAGCGGGCCAGCTAAGCACGTTGGTCGGGGCGGGTTTTTCGCGGAACTCGGCATTCAGCCCGGCGATTTCGGCGTCATCGCAGGCCAGCAGCGAGATTTCGCACATCTCCGGATCCAGCGCGAAATGGGCCAGCACGGCGGCGACGGCCTCCTCGGCCAGCGCCGCAAGCCCGGCGTCCTGCCAGCGGCTGTCTTCGATGGTAATGTCGAGCGTCATGGATCACATCCGGAAGCGGGGGCCGGCCCCGCGCCCCCGGGGTACTTCAGGCAAAAGGAAAGCGGGATCAGGCCGGCATAGCGTCTGCGTCATAAGCCTCGATGATGGCCGCCACAAGGGGGTGGCGCACCACATCGCGGGCCGTGAAGTAGTTGAAGCTGATCTTGGGGATGGATTTCAGCAGCCGTTCCGCGTCGGCCAGCCCGGACTGCACGCCCCGCGGCAGGTCGACCTGGCTGCGGTCGCCGGTGATCACCATGCGCGAACCCTCGCCCAGGCGGGTCAGGAACATCTTCATCTGCATGGTGGTGGCGTTCTGCGCCTCGTCCAGCACCACAAAGGCGTTGGAAAGCGTGCGGCCACGCATGAAGGCGAGCGGCGCAATCTCGATGCGCTTTTCCTCAATGAGCTTGGCGAGTTGCTTGCCCGGCAGAAAGTCGTTCAGCGCGTCGTAGAGCGGCTGCATGTAGGGATCGACCTTGTCCTTCATGTCGCCGGGCAGATAGCCGAGCTTCTCGCCCGCCTCCACCGCCGGGCGGGACAGGATGATGCGGTCGACATGGCCGGTGATGAACATGGACACGCCCACCGCCACCGCCAGATAGGTCTTGCCGGTGCCGGCCGGGCCGATGCCGAAGGCCAGCTCGTTTTCGAACAGCGAATGCACATAGGCCTTCTGTGCCTCGGTGCGCGGCTCCACCAGTTTCTTGCGGGTTTTGATCTCCACCCGGCCGCCCCGGAACATCTGCAGCTGGCCGTCGGGTTCGGCCTCGTCAGCCTCCTGGCCCATGCGCAATTCGCGGTCGATGTCGCCGCTTTCGACGCTGCGGCCGGTTTCCAGCCGGTCGTAAAGGGCGGTCAGCACGCCGGCCGCCTGTTCGCGGGCCGAATCTTCGCCCATCACCGACAGCTGGTTGCCGCGGCGGACGATCTGCACGCCCAGTTTTTGTTCGATGTCAGCCAGGTTGCGGTCATATTCGCCGCACAGGTCGATCAGCAAGCGGTTGTCGGGGAATTCCAGAAGCACTTCATGGGTTGCGGTCTGGTTTTGCGCGTCATTCAGGGCACCGATGGCCAAGCTGATCTCCTCAATCTGGCGTTGCCCCTCCAGTTTGCCGCCCCTGTTCCGTTTGCGCAAGCATGAGCAGCGGAAATTCACTCAATTGAAACAAAACAGCCGCCCCGGGAGGGACGGCTGCAGGCAGCGCATGTCTGCCGCGGTCAGATCGGATCCCATAGGGTCGAGCCGTTTTTGAACGGCCCGGTTGCCACATTGCGCGGCAGGTTGCTGTTGCAGACCGGCTTGCCATCGGGCGTGCGGCGCAGGTCGGCATAGCCTTCCAGGCCATCATCAATGATCCAATGCTCGCAGCCATTGGGATCAACCCAAATGCCTGCGGTCATGTTGGACAGGGTCTCGGAGCTGCCATCGCCGAAATGCCCGTCGGTGCCTTTGTCGGAGCCCGCAGCACAGGCTGAAACTGCGGCGGCGGCGGCAAGGAGGATGGCCGTTTTCATTGCTGTCATCGTCTGTCTCTCCTCAGCGCAGGCAATAGATTTCGACACGGCGGTTCTTTGCCATGTTGGCGGCGCTGGTGTTGGGCACCTGCGGCTCACGCTCGCCGTAGGCGCGGATGTCGTTGACCCGTGCGCCCGCAGAGCGCGCCACCTGTGCCACCGCATTGGCGCGGCGCTGCGACAGGCGGATGTTGTATTCGTCCGAGGCGCGGCTGTCGGTATGGCCCGCGATCACAAAGGACCGCGCGCCGTTGGACTTGGCCTGCCGGAAGAATTCGGCCAGGCGCTTGCGGCCTGCGGCATTGATGTGATGCTTGTTGGTGGCGAAGAACTGGTCGGTCGGCATCACGCCGCAGATGCTGCCGCGGCGGCAGACCGGTTTGCCGTCCGGGGTGACATGCGGCGTCATGAAGCCCTCGGCGCCATCGTCCATCACCCAATGCTCGCAGCCGTCCGGGTCGACCCAGATGGTGGGCACGTAGCGTTCGCCCTTTATAGTCCGCTGCTGGGATTGCGCGCTGGCAGGCGCGGCGGCGATGCTGAGCGCGGCCGTGGCAGCGGCAGCCAGCGCGATCACCTTGTTCAAATTGATTTTCGACACAACCAGATTTCCTTCACCTAAGTTTCCCAGGGTGTTAGCCGCATTGGTGCCCACCGCTCAGGCATGGCAGCAGAACTATCTGAAATTGATACGGTGTACCTGTTAAATTTCTCTTTTTTTGACGCGCGTTGATTGTGCGCCACGGACACTGGGCGCGCGCGGAGAGGATTGTTGCCGGAGGACGTTTAATAAGAATCCAGCCGGCCCGCGCCAGGAGGGCCGCGGCGGGCCTTCAAAACCGGCCCGCCACAAAAGATTCGCTGTTGTGCTAGCGGCCTTAGCCGATCAGCTCGCCCGCCAGGGAGTTTGCGCCTGAGGAGACAATCCGCACCCGCGCCAGCTCTCCAACCTCGCGGCTGCAATCGGCGACGTGGACGGCGTGGAGGTAGTCGGACTTGCCCACCATCTGGCCCGGCAGGCGGCCGGTTTTCTCAAACAGCACGCCAACCTCGCGGCCGACCATGCTGTCCTGCACCTCGCGCTGCTGTTTGGTCAGCAGAGCCTGCAGCCGCTGCAGCCGGTCGTCCGCCGCGGCGGGGTCGACCTGCGCGCGCTCTGCTGCCGGGGTGCCGGGGCGGGTGGAGTATTTGAAGGAATAGGCGGTGCCGTATTTGACCTCTTCCACCAGATCCATGGTGGCTTGGAAGTCCTCCTCGGTCTCTTCCGGGAAGCCGACTATGAAATCGCCGGAAATCAGGATGTCGGGCCGCGCCGCACGGATGCGCTCGATCAGGCGGATATAGCTTTCGGCGGTGTGTGCGCGGTTCATCCGCTTGAGGATCTTGTCGGAGCCCGCCTGCACCGGCAGGTGCAGATAGGGCATCAGCTTGGCACAGGTGCCATGCGCCTCGATCAGGTCGTCCTGCATGTCGTTGGGGTGCGAAGTGGTAAAGCGGATGCGCTCCAGCCCGTCGATCTTGTCCAGCTCCCAAATGAGCTGCGCCAGGGTCAGGTCGCCGTTGGGACCAGCGCCGTGGTAGGCATTCACATTCTGCCCCAACAGGGTGATCTCGCGCACGCCGCGTTCCACCAGGTCCTGTGCCTCGCGCAGGATGCGGTCCGCCGGGCGCGAAACCTCGGCACCGCGGGTATAGGGCACCACGCAGAAAGCGCAGAACTTGTCGCAGCCTTCCTGCACGGTCAGGAACGCGGTCGGGCCGCGTTTGGCCTTGGGGCGGTTTTTCAGTTTCTCGAACTTGTCTTCCTCGGGGAAATCGGTGTCCAGCACCTTCTCCCCCTCGCGCGCCTTGGCTTCCATCTCCGGCAGGCGGTGATAGCTTTGCGGGCCGACCACCAGATCGACCAGCGGCTGGCGGCGCATGATCTCCTCGCCCTCGGCCTGGGCGACGCAGCCCGCGACGCCGATCTTGAGATCCGGCTTCTCAGCTTTCAGCCCCTTGAAGCGGCCCAGTTCGGAATAGACCTTCTCCGCCGCCTTTTCCCGGATATGGCAGGTGTTCAGAAGGATCATGTCGGCATCATCGGCCGACTTGGTCTCGACATAGCCCTCGCCGCCCAGCGCTTCGGCCATGCGTTCGCTGTCGTAGACATTCATCTGACAGCCATAGGTCTTGATAAACAGCTTTTTCGGGGCGCTCATGAGTCTCAGCCTTTTAGCCTGATCCGGGGTCAGCGGCCTGCCATACAGGCAAATGCCGCCGCTTGCAATGACGCGGGAATTACCCGATTTTGGCCGCAAAGGCCAGAAAGGCAGGGGCAGACGGGCATGATGCATTCTTCGCTGGAGGATTTCCTGAAGCAGGGCAAGGTGCTGCTGGCCAAAGGCCCGGTTGCGCTGGTCTTCATCGAGGATGAGGTAGAGATTGCCACCACCCTGCGCCATCACCTGCAATGCGGCTTCACAGCGGTTGCGGCGCTGATGCCCGATGCCTTCGACCTGCCGCAGGATGTGCGCGCCAAGGTGCACCGGGTGCCGTTCGACTGCGGGCCGGAGGGCGCGGTGACCGCCGCCGTCAACGCAGCCATTGCGGCGGCGCAGCCGGGCTGCTGGCTCTATTACTGCTACAATGCGGAATACCTGTTCTACCCGTTCTGCGAGACCCGCAGCATCGGCGAGATGCTGGCCTTTCACACAGAGGAGCGGCGCGATGCGATGCTCAGCTATGTGATTGACCTGTATGCGGGCGATCTGGACGCCTGCCCCGGCGCGGTGTCGCTGGACGATACCTATCTGGACAAGTCCGGCTATTATGCCCAGGCGCGCAAGGACCCGGCAACCGGCGCCCCGCGCGAGCGGCAGCTGGACTTTTTCGGCGGCGTGCGCTGGCGGTTCGAGGAGCATATCCCCCCGGCCAGCCGCAAGATCGACCGGATCTCGCTGTTCCGCGCCAAGCCGGGGTTGAAGCTGCAGCCGGATCACACGTTCAACGATCAGGAATACAACACCTATGCCTGCCCCTGGCATCATAACCTGACCGCCGCCGTCTGCTCCTTCCGCACCGCCAAGGCGCTGAAGCGCAACCCGGGCTCCACCTTCGACATCCAAACCTTCCGCTGGCACAATTCCGCGCCTTTCGAGTGGCACTCGCGCCAGCTGCTGGATCTGGGGCTGATGGAACCCGGGCAGTGGTTCTGAGCGGCTGACGCCTAGCACGCCGCCCGGCCCCCGGTATCAAAGCCGCCGGGACCGGATGCCGCTTTCCTGCCCGCGGATTATGTGTATTCTTATAGGCGTTAAATTTCCTTATGACCCTTGAGAGGCACCATGGCAGCACCGCGCCGGAACATGAGCTACCGGGATATCAAGCAGGTCGTTCTTGACCGCATCCAGAACCGGATCTGGGCGCCCGACAGCCTGCTGCCGAGCGAGACCGACCTGGCGGAGGAATTTTCCAGCACCCGCACCACCGTGAACCGGGCGCTGCGGGAGCTGGCCGAGGAAGGCTTTTTGGAGCGCAAGCGCAAGGCGGGCACACGGGTGCTGAACTCTCCGGTGCGCAAGGCGCAGTTCTCAATCCCCCTGGTCCGGGATGAGATTGCCGGGACCGGCGCGGGCTACCGGTATTCCCTGGTCGAGCGCAGCGTGAAGGCGGCGCCGGACTGGCTGTCCGCCAGGCTCGACCTGCCCCAAGGCCAGGAAGTGCTGCATATCAGATGCATGCATTATGCGGACAATGCGCCCTTTCAGTACGAAGTCCGCTGGGTGATCCCGGACAGCGTGCCGGAGATCCTGGAGGCGGATTTCTCGCAGTCGGGGCCGAATGATTGGCTGGTGCAGAAAGTGCCGTTCACCAATCTGGAACTGAGTTTCATGGCGACCAAGGCGGATCAGGCAGTGGCGGAGTTTCTGGATGCGCCCGCCGGCGACCCGGTGTTCACCGCGGAACGGATCACCTGGCTGCGCGGCAGCCCGGTCACGCTGGCCAAACTGTACTTTGCGCCGGGGTACAAGCTGACGACGCACCTGTGATGCCCGGCGCGACCTGATCCGGCCGTGAAAAAGGCCCCGGCAGATGCCGGAGCCTTTGCGGTTGCAGGCGGGATCAGGCGTTCTGGGCGCTGTCCGCATGGGTGAGCACGTCGGGCTCCAGATCCCAAATCTTGCCGTCCAGGCCCTCGATCTGGTCATCCTCATGCACCCGCAGCCCCACGGTCCGCTCCAGGATGAAAGACAGGACCAGCGCCGTGACCACCCCGGTGCCGATGCAGACGGCGGTGCCCGCCAGCTGCATCATCAGCGAGATTTCCCCGTGCTGGAACGCATAGGCGCCTTCCTCGATCCCGAAGTAGCCGCCGCGCGGGGTGCCGGCCTTGAACAGCCCCAGCATGACCATGCCAAAGACGCCGGAGCCCAGGAACAGCGGGAACAGCTTATGCTCGTCGATGCCGCGCTTAAGCGTGAACTCATAGACGGCGTAGGCCACGAAGGGCGCTGCGAGGCCGATGATGAAGGCCTGCCAGGGCAGGTAGACATCAAAGCCCGATGCCCCTGCGACATAGCCAGCCAGCGGGCCAAGCAGGGTATAGGCGTATTTGCCCGTTGAATAGGCAATCAGCAGGCCGGTGACCGCGCCGCCGGCCCAGACCATGGCGTAGTTGTTGATCGCGATGCCGACGCTGGTGTCGGCCATGGTGACGCTGACTGCCAGCGCCTCGGGGTCAAAGAAGAACAGGCAGGACAGGATCACCATCGGCAGGCCCGCAAAGATCAGCAGCAGGCCCGGTGCGCACAGACCGATGCTGGGCGCCAGATAGGCCGAGATCCGCGGGTGCGGTTCCATCATGCCCGGGCGTGCGCCCAGTTTCGGCGTGAACACCAGCGCCATGCCGGCAGGGAACAGGTACACGAAACCAACGCCAAAGAAGTCGTGGAAACCGGCATTGGTCAGCGGCCCGACCGAGCCCCAGGTCGCCCAGCTCAGCGCTGAGGACACAACCGCGGCCACGATGCAGGTGATGAAATAGGCCGGGGCCTTCATCCGCTCCGACACCGCGAAGTGCAGCAGGATGTTGATGATCCCGGCAAACACCGCAAGGAAAAAGATGAAGATCTGAAAGGTGTTCAGACCGGGGAAGATCCCCGGATCGGTGTGATGCGCCATAGCGTTGGTCATGGCGCCGCCCAGCCACCAGTCATTGATGGAATCCATCATGGTCGCACCTTCCATGATGTAATACTGCCCGGCCCACAGGCCGAACCCGATGACATAGTAGGTGGCAAACCCCAGGAAGAAGCCGAGCGTCTTTTCGATGGTCGAGTTGAACAGGTTCCTGCGGCGCGCGGTGCCTGCGTCGATCAGCAGAAGCCCGACAACCACCAGGATTGCCCCGACGATCCCCGATGCGTACAGAATGTTCTGCACCAGCGAGTTCAGTGTGACTTGCTGAGCAAATATTGTGCTCACGTCCAATGACATTTGAATTATCCTCCCGGTTCATTGCCATTTTTGCCGAGTATGTTGCCTCGGTTTTTCTTCCGGCGTGCGCAGCCGCGTCAGACGGGGCATGCCGGTGTCAAGCGCACCAGATAAGAGCCGGCGTGCGGACTCATCTGGTCTCACCGGAATGATGCGGGGAAGAAGGCGCATCACAAAGACATTTTTTATTTTCCGGAAATGTTTTTTACCCAGAGTGCGCATTTGCGCCAGCGCATGCCGCATATGGCCAGGCGGAGGGCGTTTACGTGCCAGAAATTTGGGCGCAGCTTTCACGAATTGACGGCCGGGCTGACAGCGCACGCCCCGTTCCAGGCCATGGAACAGGCCTTTCCGGACCGCGGCGCGGCTGTGGCGCTTGCGGCGGATCAGGGGTCGATCAGGCTGCCGTCCCAGGCATAACACTGGCCGCTGTCGGCGGGTGTCAGGGTGGCGATCACGTCCATCATCCGGGACACCGCATACTGCGGCGGGAAGCGCTTGTCCGGGGCGACGTTCCGCAGGAACGGCTGGGACAGGCCGCTTTCCACCGTTCCGGGATGCAGCCCGGCGGCAATGGCCTGCGGGTTGCGGCGGCGGATTTCTATCGCGGCAGTGCGGATGAACATGTTCAGGGCAGCTTTGGACGCCCGGTAGGAGTACCAGCCGCCCAAATGGTTGTCGGAGATGCTGCCAACCCGTGCGGACAGGGCCGCGAACACGCCCCGCCGGTCACGCGGCAGCAAAGGCAGGAAGTGCTTTGCAGTCAGGGCCGGGGCAACCGTATTTGCGGAAAAGAGCGCCAGCAGCTTCTCGGCGCTGAGGTCTCTCAGGGACTTCTCCGGCATCATATCCCCCTGATGCAGAATTCCTCCCGCCACGATCATCAGATCAACCGCGCCCTCCTTGGCGACCTGTTCCGCCGCGGCGTGCAGGCTGTCCTCATCCAGATAATCCACCTGCAGCCACTGCACGCCCTCCGGAACGCGGGTGTCCGGGCTGCGGGACAGGCTGTGGATGCGGGCGTGCGGGTATTTTCGGACCAGTTCGTCAACAAAGGCCGACCCGATCGCCCCGGACCCGCCGCTGACAACAATATTGTGCATAAGCAGTCACTTTCCTGAACGCTGTTTGCAGCTGTTACGCGCCCGCACGTCGAACGGATCAGCTTGCCTGCGCTGCCGCATCTGCCCCGCGCAAAAAATTGCGGCAGCCTATGATCCAACTTTCCCACCGCTGCGTAACCTGATTATGCTGACACTAAACTTGGATAGGTCGCCCGGGAATACCGCTATGCTTCGGGCATCCCCTGAGGGCAAAGCAGTAGTGTCAAAAGACAAAACCTATTCGCAGCTGACTGTCTGGCTTCTGGCTGTGCGCGACCACCGGGACCGCGCGGCATTCGGCGACATGTTTGATCACCTGGCCCCGCGCCTGAAGGGGTTCATCATCCGTTGCGGCGCGCGGCCTGCACTGGCCGAGGAGATCGTTCAGGACGTCATGCTGACGATCTGGCGCAAGGCGGCGATGTTTGATCCGCACAAGGCGCAGGCGTCAGCCTGGATCTATCAGATCGCCCGCAACCGCCACATAGATATCGTGCGCAAGGAAAACCGGCCCGTCCCGGATGAGCTGGGCGAGGATCCCGGAACCGAGCCCGACGCCAGCCAGATCCTGGCCCTGGAGCAGGAGTCCTTGCACCTGAAGCAGGCGATCCAGCAGCTGCACCCCGATCAGAAGGAGATGATCGAAAAGGCCTATATCGGGGATTTGACCCATCAGGAGATCAGCACCCAGACCGGCTTGCCTCTGGGAACAGTAAAGTCGCGCATCCGCCTTGGCCTGGGGCGGCTGCGCAAGGAACTAAAAGGATTGCGTTGAATGCCTGCAATCACACATCACATCCCCGACCCGATGATCGCGGCCTATGCCTCGGGCAGCCTGCCGCATGCCTTTTCGATGGTTGTGGCCAGCCACCTGTCCTATTGCCGCGATTGCCAGGCCGCGCTTGGCGCGCATCAGGCCGCGGGCGGTGCGCTTCTTGAGGAAGCGGAGTGCGTGGCGCTGGAGCCCGCGCTGAAGTCCAAGGTTCTGGCGGAATTGGATGCGCCTGCCGTGCCGGACCCGGTTTATGACGCCAAGGGCATTTACCCGGGCGCAGTGATGCAGTCGCTGAAAGGGCGGCCGCCGCGCTGGAAGACGCTGGGCATGGGGGTGAAACAGGACATCCTGTTCGAGGACAAGCACGGCTCTGCCCGGCTGCTGTTCATCCCGGCCGGTCAAGCTGTGCCCGATCACAGCCACAACGGGCTGGAGCTGACCCTGGTGCTGCAGGGCAGTTTCAGCGACGAGACCGGGCGGTTTAGTGTCGGTGATGTCGAAATCGGCGATGAAGATCTGGAGCACACGCCGGTCGCAGATGCGGGCGATCCCTGCATCTGCCTGGCCGCCACCGACGCGCCGCTGCGGTTCAAGGCGCTGATGCCGCGCCTGCTGCAGCCGCTGTTCCGGATTTGACGCGGGCCGATAAAAAGCGGGGCCGCCTTGCGGCAGCTTCGTTTATTTCCCGCGATAGGCCAGCCAGTCGGGCAGCATGTCAAACGCCTTGATCGCATAGGAGAAAGGACGGGGGAAATCCGTCCGGAACCGGCGCGACTGCATGGCAGAAACCACATGCCCGGCGGCCTCCTCAGGCTCCATCAGCTGCGGCATCTTAAAGCTGTTCTTGTCGGTCAGCCGGGTTTTGATAAAGCCCGGGTTGACCACGCGGACAGTAACACCGCTGTCCTTCAGATCATGCCGCATGGTTTCCGCCAGGCTGATCAGCGCGGCCTTGCTGGCGCCATAGCCAATGGAGGCGGGCAGCCCCCGGTAGCCGGCCAAAGATCCGACCAGCGTGATATCGCCCCGGCCCGCCTCGACAAACCCGGGGACAACATGCCCCAGAACCCGCAGCGCTCCGGTGAAGTTCACGTCGCTCATCGCCAGCACGGCCTCCGCATCCCAGTCCTGGGTCCGCATCGGCTCATAGGCGCCGGCGTTATAAAGGAGCGCGTCAACTGGCCCGGCCCGACGGAAAGCCTCTGCGACAGATTCCGCATCGGTCACATCCAGCGGCACCGCCTGCGCCTGTTTCAGCTCGCTTGCCAGCTCCTCCAGCGCGTCTTCGGAGCGTGCCGACAAAACCAGCCGGGCGCCCGCCCGGTCCAGCTTCCGCGCCACCTCGCGCCCCAGCCCGTGGCTGGCCCCGACCATCCAGATGGTCTTGCCTGCAAAATCTGTCATGCTCCGCCTCCTGAAAACGTCGAACTGTCGGAAATCAGCGGCTCCGGCGGTGGCGGCTTACGCAAAAACGGCGCGCGCTTGATCCAGAGCTTGAGCGCCTGCCAATAGATCAGCGCAACGACACGGGCCGCCCCGAACGGCCTGCGCAGCGCAGCCCGCAGCAGCCCGCCGGATGTCACCGGGCGGCGCGCGCCCTCCAGCGTGGCCAGCACGCCCTCAGTCCCATTGTTATAGGAAATCCGGATGTTGAACGCCTGGTCCGTCATCCCGAAATTGAACCGGTAGCGCCCGGCCACCTGCTGAAACGGCGAGACATGCATCAGCTTCTCCGCCTCGATCACATCGCTGCGCCGGATCGGGCCGAAGTCCGGGTGCGCCGCGAAATAACAGTGGCGGTGGCCGAAGGTGTTGTTCACCTCCGCAATGAAGGCGCGCGGACTGCCACCCCTGACCGCGATCCAGAAGCTCACCGGGTTGAAATGGAACCACAGGAAGCTCGGCTGGGTCAGCAGCAGCAGCTGGGCGCCCTCCAACGGGAAACCGCGCCGCTCCAGCTCCTCCCGGAACCACAAGATGCCGCGGCCGCAGCCGCGCGGGCCGCCGTGGCGGCGGTCGTGGACCGAAAACAGGTTGAAGCGGTTGCGCGACAGCAGCGGCGGCGCGCCGAGGGTCATATCGGTCAAGATGTAGTCCACGCCATACCGGAAGGCGTTCTTCAGCCGCCCGCGGCGGGCATGAAAAGTCTGTGCTGAAACATGCTCAATCATGCACCGGATACGCAGGCGCCGCCGCCCCGGATCACCCGCAAACACAGTTTTATCGCGAATGCGGTGATCCGCTTTCTTGCCTGCGGCGTATCCGGTCTAAACAACAGCAAGGGAAAACCGACGCATGCTGGATCAAACTCAGGGGCCACGCCGCAAGATTGCCATCGTGGGAGGCGGCATTTCCGGGCTGTCTGCGGCGTATTATCTGGCTGGCAGCCATGACGTCACCTTGTTTGAGGCCGCCCCCCGGCTGGGCGGCCATGCGCGCACCGTTCTGGCGGGAAAGAACGGCGATCAGCCGGTCGATACCGGCTTTATCGTGTTCAACTATGCCACCTACCCTTACCTCACCCGGCTGTTCCGCGAGCTGGATGTGCCGGTGATCAAAAGCGAGATGAGCTTTTGCGCCAGCATCGACGACGGCCGCCTGGAATACGGGCTGAACAGCCTGCGGATGCTGGCCGCGCAAAAGCGCAACCTGGTGCGGCCGCAGTTTCACAGGATGGTCGCGGACATTGTGCGCTTTGGCAAACGGGCCGAGGCCGCCGCCACCGATGACGACAAAACCATCGGCGAGCTGGTGGAGGAGCTGGGCCTGGGCAGCTGGTTCCGCAACCATTACCTGATGCCGATGTGCGGCGCGATCTGGTCGACCCCGGTCACCGACGTCGACGCCTTTCCGGCGAAATCGCTGGTCCGCTTCTTCCGCAACCACGCGCTGCTGGCGGGCACCGGCAAGCACCAGTGGTGGACCGTCAAGGGCGGCAGCATCGAATATGTCCGCCGGCTTGAGACGGCGCTGGTTGCGCGGGGCTGCGAGATCCGCACCGGCAGCCCGATCCGGAACGTCACCCGTCAGGCAGGCGGTGTTTCGGTGCAGGCAGAGGGCGCAGACCCGCGCCTGTTCGACGAGATCATCCTTGCCTGCCATTCCGATCAGGCGCTGGCCATTCTGGGGGCTGATGCCACACCGGAAGAGGCCGCAGCGCTGGGGTCAATCCGCTATCAGCCGAACACGGCGGTTCTGCATTGCGATGAAGGCCAGATGCCCAAGCGGCGCAGCTGCTGGTCCAGCTGGGCCTACCGCAGCCAGGACGGCGGCGTCGGCGTCACCTACTGGATGAACCGCCTGCAAAGCATCCCCGAATGCGATCCGCTGTTTGTAACCCTGAACCCAACCCGACCCATTGCAGCAGACAAGATTTACGACACGGTGGAATTCTCGCACCCGGTCTTCGACAAGGCGGCGCTGCGTGCACAGCAGCAGATCCGGGCGATGCAAGGGCAGAACCGGACCTGGTTTGCCGGTGCCTACAACCGCCACGGCTTTCACGAAGACGGTATCGCCAGCGCCATGCGGATTGTCCGCATGATGAATTCTCTCACTCCCTCCCCGGTCAAAGGAACAGATCATGGCATTCACGGACAAAGCCCTTCAGTCGGAATTCCTGGACACCTGCGCGCGACTGCGTGAGGGCAGGCTGACGCTGCGCACACCGGATGGCGCACGCTATGAATTCGGCGACAGCGGCCCCGAGGCCGAAATGCAGATCAACGACTGGGCCGCGGTTTCCGCGATGGCGGCGCACGGCCAGGTCGGACTGGGCGAGGCCTATGTGCAGGGCCTGTGGGACACCCCGTCGGTCGATGCCCTGATGCAGCTGGCAATGCGCAACCGGGACCACCTGGGCAGCTACGATCAGGCCAGCCCGCTGAACCGCGCCAAGTTCCGTATCGTCGACACCCTGCTGCGGGCCAATTCCAAACGCGGCGCGCGCAAGAACATCCGCGCCCATTACGATGTTGGCAATGAGTTCTACCAGCTGTGGCTGGATGACGGCATGACCTATTCCTCCGGCCTGTTCGGGACAGAGGGCGATGATCTGGCGCAGGCACAGACCCGCAAGAACGCCCGCATCCTGTCGCGGCTGGGGGATGGCGAACAGGTGCTGGAAATCGGCTGCGGCTGGGGCGGCTTTGCCGAACAGGCCAGCGCCGAGGGCCGCGATGTGACCGGTGTTACCATATCCCGCAACCAGCACAGCTATGCCGAAAGCCGCCTGGACGGGCGCGCCGACATCCAGCTGCGCGACTACCGCGATATCGAGGGCAAATTCAGCAGCATCGTCTCCATCGAGATGATCGAGGCCGTGGGCGAGCGGTATTGGCCCAGCTATTTCGCCAAGCTCAAAAACAGCCTGGCCGAAGGCGGCCGGGTGCTGCTGCAGGCGATCACGGTGCGGGACGACTTCTTTCCGACCTACCGGACCTCCTCCGACTACATCCGCCAGTATGTTTTTCCCGGCGGTATGCTGCTGTCCGACCAGGTGATCGCGCAGCAGGCAAAATCGGCCGGGCTGCAGGTCGCGGACAGCTTTGCCTTCGGCCAGGATTATGCCCGCACCTGCCGGATCTGGGCCCAGCGCCTGGCGGCGCAGAAGCGCCGGATCGCGGAACTGGGCTATGGCGAGGCGTTCTTCCGCAACTGGCAGTACTATCTGGAGATCTGCGCCGCCTCCTTTGCCATCGGCCACACCAATGTCGTGCAGGTGGAGCTGGCCCATGCGTAGGCTGCTGCTGGCCCTTTGCCTGCTGGCGGTTCCGGCGGCAGGCTTTGCCTCTCCGGTCCAATCGCTGCTGCCGGGGGCCGAACAGCGCGGCGCTGCGACATTCCGGTTCCTTGGATTTCCGGTCTATCAGGCCCGGCTGTTCACCAGGGGCGCCGCGCCCTTGGACTGGTCGCAGGATTTCGGCATTGAGCTGACCTATCAGCGCCGCCTGAGCCAGAAGGATCTGGTCGAGGCCACCCTGCGCGAAATGCGGCGGCTGGGGCAGCCCGCCCCGGCCCGCGCCCGGTTTGAGGCCTGTTTCCAGGCCGTCTCCCCCGGCGACCGGTATCTGGCCGTCAGCCAGGGGCCTGACCGGGTGAAGTTCCTGCGCAATGGGCGCACCGCCTGCACACTGAGCCAGCCCGGTATCAAGCGCGGCTTCATGTCGATCTTTGTCGGCGCAAACACCCGCTCCGCCCGGTTCACCCGCGCGCTTCTGGGCTGACGATGCTGTATCCGCGCGTCAGCCTCTATGCGATGATGCTCGCCTCGGCGGGGATCCCGCTATATATTCACCTGCCGCAGTTTGCCTCGGTGAATTTGGGGATCGGCCTGGGGGCGCTTGGCGGCATCCTGCTGGTGATCCGGCTGTTCGATCTGGTTCAGGACCCGCTGATCGGCTGGGCTATCGACCGCTGGCCCGGGGCGCAGCTTTGGTTCGCGCTGGCGGCGGCGGGCGGTCTGGCCGCCGGATTTCCGCTGCTGTTCGGCCTGACGGCCGGCCCGCTGGTGGTGCCTAAGCTGGTCTTGGTCCTGCTGCTGCTGTTTTCGGCCTACAGCCTGGGCATGATCCTGCTCTACGGCCGCAGCGCCACGCTGGCCAAGCAATCCACCCCGCGCGAGCTGATGACGCTGGCCGCCTTCCGCGAGGCGGGCATGCTCAGCGGCGTGATCTTTGCCGCCATCGCGCCGGCGGTTCTGGTAGCGCTCGGAGCCGCGGGCCAGGGCTATGCCGCCTTTGGCCTGACCCTCGGCGGCTTTGCCCTGTTCACCGCTGCGGCCACCCGGCCCATGTGGAAGCGCCCGGCTGTCACCGGCCAGCCGCTGTCGGCGATGGCCCTGACCCAGGCCGGCGCGGTGCGCCTGCTGGCGCTGGCTGTGCTCAACAGTCTGCCGGTGGCGCTGACCTCAACCCTGTTCCTGTTCTTTGTCGAGGACCGGCTGAACCTGCCTGCCTACGCAGGGCCACTGCTGGTGCTGTTTTTTCTGTGCGCCGGGCTCAGCGTGCCACTGTGGGCGCGCCTCAGCCAGCGGATCGGGGCGAAACAGACGCTGCTGATCGCCATGCCGCTGGCCATTGCCAGCTTTGCCGGCGCGGCCTTTCTGGGCCCGGGGAGCCTGCTGGGCTTTGCGGTGATCTGCGCGGTATCGGGCGCCACCCTAGGCGCCGACATGGTGCTGCTGCCCGCCATGTTCAGCATCGCGCTGACCCGCGCGGGCCTCAACGCCTCCGCCGCCTTTGGCATCTGGTCCTTTGCCGGCAAGCTGGCGCTGGCCCTTGCCGCCGCCCTGGCGCTGCCGCTGCTGGAGCAGCAGGGCTTCCAGCCCGGGGCGGACAACAGCGCCCGGGCGCTCAGCGCGCTTGCCCTGGCCTATGCCGTGCTGCCCTGCGTCCTGAAAACCGCCGCCTTCGCCTTTGCCCTGACCCTGCCATCAGAGAGAGCAACCGCATGAAACTCCTGACCCTTGCCCTTGCCATCATCGTGCTTGTGATGATCACGAAAACCTACTTGTTCAGCTTCCGCTTCCAGTCGCCGCAGGATTATGCGGACACCGGCCCGCAGTTCATCCTGACCCAGCACCTGTCCGGCGAGATCCTGTCGGAGGGGGTGATTTTCGGCCCAACTGGCAAGATGGCCAACAGCTTCACCGCCAAGATGGTGGGCGAATGGGACGGCGATACCGGCACGCTGAGCGAAGAGTTCACCTATTCCAACGGCGTCACCCAAAGCCGCAAATGGTTCCTGACCCTCGGGCCCGACAACACCTTCACCGCCACAGCCGATGACCTTGCCGGAGAGGCCAAGGGCATCGTGTCCGGCGCCACCGTGCAGCTGACCTACGAGATCATCCTGCCCGAAAGCGCAGGCGGTCACACCCTTAAAGCCACCGACTGGCTGTACCTCACCGCGAACGGGGTGATCATGAACAAGTCCGAAATGCGCAAATTCGGCCTTAAGGTTGCGGAACTGGTCGCCACCATGCGGCCTGCCAGCTGACCCCTGACGGTGACCCCCGATGACCTCCTCTGACGATCAGACCGGTGAGCGCAGCCTCATCCTCATTCTGGGCGACCAGCTCAGCCGCAACATCGCCGCGCTCAAGCGCGCAGACCCTGACCGCGACGTCGTCCTGATGGCGGAAGTTGCGGAGGAAGCCGGTTACGTACAGCACCACAAGAAGAAGATCGCGTTTCTGTTTTCGGCAATGCGCCACTTTGCCAAGGCGCTAAAGGAGGGCGGCTGGCAGGTGCATTACGTGCGCCTGGACGACCCGGATAACTCCGGCAGCCTGACCGGCGAAATCGACCGGCTGCGCGCGGCACATCCGGTGGCCCGCGTGGTTGTGACCGAGCCCGGCGAATACCGGCTGAAATCTGCCCTTCAGGACTGGGCGGAGGCGTCGGATGTTCCCCTGGACATGCTGCAAGACAGCCGGTTTCTCTGCTCCCACGACCGGTTTGGCGAATGGGCCGAGGGGCGCAAGCAGCTGCGGATGGAGTATTTCTACCGCGAGATGCGCCGCGAAACCGGGCTGCTGATGGACGGCGATGAGCCGGAAGAGTGGAACTTCGATCACGAAAACCGCAAGCCGGCAGAGGACGGCCTGACGCTGCCGGAGCCGCCGCAAACCAGCCCGGATGAGATCACAGAGGAGGTTCTGGATCTGGTGGAGTCGCAGTTCGGCAACCACTTCGGCACCCTGCGCCCGTTCTGGTTTGCAGTGACCCGCGAGGATGCGCTGGCGGCGCTGGAGCGCTTCGCCGCGGAGGCGCTGCCGAATTTCGGCGACTATCAGGATGCAATGCTGGAGGGGGAACGGTTCCTCTATCACTCCGTCCTGTCGCACTATATCAACGCAGGCCTGTTGGAGCCGCTGGAGGTCTGCCACCGGGTGGAGCGGGCGTATTACGAGGGGGATGCCCCGCTCAACGCGGCCGAGGGGTTCATCCGCCAGATCATCGGCTGGCGCGAATACGTGCGCGGGATCTACTGGCGCAACATGCCGGGCTATACCGAACAGAACTTCTTGGAGGCCACCCGCCCCCTGCCCGGCTTCTACTGGACCGCTGACACGGACATGGCCTGCGTGGCGGCTGCGGTCAGCCAGACCCGCGACGAGGCTTATGCGCATCACATCCAGCGGCTGATGGTGACGGGAAACTTCGCCATGCTGGCGGGCATCGACCCGCATCAGGTGCACGAATGGTATCTGGCGGTCTACGCCGACGCCTATGAATGGGTGGAGGCGCCCAACGTGATCGGCATGAGCCAGTATGCCGATGGCGGCCTGCTGGGGTCGAAACCCTATGCCGCCAGCGGCAATTACATCAACAAGATGTCCGACCACTGCGCAGGCTGCCGCTACAGCGTGACAAAGAAAACCGGCGAAGACGCCTGCCCGTTCAACCCGCTTTACTGGGATTTCCTGGTGCGCAACCGGGACAAGCTGCGCAACAACCCGCGCCTCAAACGGGCCTACAGCACCTGGGACAGGATGCTGGAGCCGCGGCAGGAGGAATACCTGGACAGCGCCCGCAAGGTGCTGGACCAGCTTTGAAAACAGGCGCCGGGACAGCCGTGCCGGACGACCGTATTGGCCTCGGGCACTGCAGCAGCGTCACTGCTTCCGCACCGCACTGAACCATTCCGCCATGAAGCGGCGGCGTTTTTCGGCGTCCAGATAGACCAGCAGGCCCGGGCCCAGCTGAATCGGCCGTTTCGGGCTGGCGCTGTCCACAAAGGCGACCGGCGGCTGCCTGAAGGGGTAGTTTTCCGCTGGCGGCTGCGACCAGGCCGCGGTTGCCAGATGGTCGGCAAAGCTCCGCGCCAGCCCTGGCTGCCGCCCGCCCCTCAGCAGCACGGCAGAGCGCATCATCAGATGGGTGTAATCCTCCGGGTCGATCACAATGATCTTGTCCGCCAGATCCCGCCGGGCCCGCGCATAGCTGCCCAGGACGTTATAGGCCACCAGGATCTCCCCCGACGCGACACTTTCGATCATGCTGGAAGAACAGCAGAACAGCTTCGGATCCAAACCGCCGATGACTTCCATAAGCCGCCAGTAGGTTTCCGATGTGCGCGCATCCTGGGTCGCAAAGAGATACCCCAGCCCGCTGAGGGACACATCATACGTGCCCACCTTGCCGCGGAACCGCTCCGGCTGCGCCCGCAGCAGCGAAATCAGGTCCTGCCGTGTGCGCAGGACCTCCCCGCCGGAAAAGGCCGCCGCCGACACGACGATGGACGCGGGCTCCAGGGAAAAGGCAAACACATGGCCGCGCCACTCGCCCCAATCCGGGATCAGCGCGGTCGATGCGGACTGATGCGGCCGGGTGAAACCGTCATTGGCCAGCTTGGTCTGCAGATCCATGGCCGAGGACAAAGCAACGTCAAAGGGCTCCTCCCCCTCCAGAACCGCCTTCATCACCTCGCTGCTGTTGGCGACAGTGTATTCGATCGCCACCCCCGGACGGTCTTCCAGAAAGCTGCCGATCAAAGGCGCCAGAATGGCCGTGTCCGTGGTGGAAATCACCCGCAGGACGGTGCCGTCCTCAGGGCCGATCCAGTGCCGTTCCTCCACCTCGAACCCGGTGGCCGCTGCCGCGGCAAAGATCAGACTAGTCAGGAAAGCGGAAAACAAAGTGTGACGCACGCGCCTGCTCCTGTCTGGCTGTTTTCGATAATCAGGCGGCCGCCGTGGGCCTCCGCCACCTCGCGGGCGATGGTCAGCCCCAGCCCCGAACCGATGGTCTCCCCGGCATTGGCGCCCCGGACGAAGCGGCGGGTCAGGGCTTCGGTGTCTTCACCGCCAAAGCCGCCCGCCTCATCCTCCACTTCGATACAGGCCTCCTTGCCAGCGCTGACCGTGCGGATCCATACATCCCGTTCCCGTCCCGAGTATTTGATGGCATTGTCCAGAACATTGCGGACCGCGTTTTGCAGCAGGATCGCGTCGCCCTTGATGGTGGCATCACCATCGCTTTGGAAATGCAGGGCAATATCCTTAAGCTCCGCCACCGGCTGCAGCCGCTCGGCCAGGTCGCGCGCCAGCGCGGTCAGGTTGACCTCTTCCTGCTCCAGGCTGTCGGTGCGGAACGACACCATGGCATGATCCAAGAGCTGCCCGGCAGCGCGGGAGCTTTCGTCAATGGCGCGGATCATCTCGCGCAGGCTGGCCCGGTTGTCTTCTTTCTCCACCCGCATCAGGGTGACCTCCGCCTGGGTGCGCACCGTCGCCAGCGGCGTGCGCACCCGGTGCGCGGCTTCGGCGATAAAGTCCTCGGACCGGGTCAGCGAGGCCTGCAGGCGGCGGATGAAGCTGTTGAGCGAGGACACCAGCGGCGACATTTCGGCCGGCACCGGACGGGTCACGGGGCGCAGATCCTTGGGGCCGCGCCGCGAGATCGCTTCGGTCAGCGACCGCAGCGGGGTGATGCTGGACTGCGCGGTCCAGACCGCCAGGCCCGAGGCCAGCACAAAGAACCCCACCCCCAGAAAAAGCGCGGAGCGGAACAGCTGCGCCAGCAAGGCCGCCTGGCCGGCGCGGGTCTGCGCAACCGTCACCTGCACCGCCACCGGCGCGCCCTGCGCCGACAGGCGGCGCGATACCGTCACCGCCCGGATCGTCTCATCCTTGTATTCAGCGGTCTCGAACAACGGCTGCCGCGGCTGGGCCGGCCGGCCGCCTGCAGGCAGATCAGCGTACCCGGTCAGCACCCCTGCGGGGCTTGCGATCCGGTAGAACACCCGGTCGTCGCTGACATTGCCCAGCATCGACAGGGCGGCATAGGGGATGTCGGCCGTGAGCTCCCCAGATTGCACCGAAACGGAGTCCAGTATCGAGGTTGCCGAGGCCAGCAGGATCCTGTCGTGGCTTTCCACGGCAACATTGCGGACAAACCCCAGCACCGCGAAAAACAGGACCGCCGCCAGCAGCGCAGCACTGCCCAAAAGCTGCAACAGCAGGCGGCGGCGCAGCGAGCCGCTGACATTGACCGCAGCGCTCATTCCAGGCTCAGCCGGTAGCCCAGGCCGCGCACCGTGGTGATCTGCACCCCGGACCCGGCCAGATGCTTGCGCAGCCGGGCCACATAGACCTCGATCGCGTTTTCCGAAACCTCCTCGTCATAGGAAAACAGCCGGTCGACCAGGTTCGATTTGGAAAAAATCCGGTCCGGCGCATTCAGAAAAACCTCCAGCAGCCGCAGTTCCCGGTTGCGCAGCGTGATGGTCCTGCCGCCGGCGGACAGCGTTCCCGCCATCGGGTCGAACTGCAGGTTTCCGAATCGCCTAAGGTTGGAACTGCCGCCGCCGCGCCGCCGCAGCACCGCCCGGCAGCGCGCCTCAAGCTCGGAAAAATCGAACGGCTTGGTGATGTAATCGTCGGCGCCAAGGTCCAGCATCCCGACCCGGTCAGACACCTCGGAGCGGGCCGTCAGGACAATCACCGGGGTCTCCTTCCGGTTCTCCCGATGGCTCTTGAGGAAGCTGCGCCCGTCCCCGTCCGGCAGCATAATATCCAGTAATATCAGATCGTAATCCGTCGTGCCGGAAAACGCCGAGGCGGTGCTCACATCCGGCGCATGATCCACAACATGCCCGTCCAGCCGCAGCCGGTCCAGAATGGCCTTTGCCAGGCTTTCGTTGTCCTCAACCAGCAGGAAGCGCATCGGCGCGGCTCCTTTCGAAACGGTCCCCCGCGGTCCCGTGACAGGTTTGTGTCAGCTTGCTGTGCTCCCTTTCAGTCATGAGCGGCTTGACCGCGATTTGTCAAATGGGAGGACAACATGAACAAATGGACCCTGACCCGCCGCGCAGCGCTGGCGGCAACAGCGGCAGCACTGGCGTTTGCCACCCCGTCCTGGGCCGAAGAGCAGGTGGTCGACAGCATCCACTTCCTGATCCCCGGCGGCGCAGGCGGCGGCTGGGACGGCACCGCCCGCGGCACCGGCGAAGCGCTGACCGAAGCCGGGCTGGTGGGCAAGGCGTCTTATGAAAACATGTCCGGCGGCGGCGGCGGCAAGGCGATCGGCTACCTGATCGAAAACGCCGCCAGCAACCACGGCACGCTGATGGTGAACTCCACCCCGATCGTGATCCGTTCGCTGACTGGTGTGTTTCCGCAGAACTTCCGCGATCTGACGCTGGTGGCGGGCACCATCGGCGACTATGCGGCCATCGTGGTGGGCAAGGACAGCCCGGTCAATTCGATGGAGGATCTGCTGGCCGCCTACAAGGCCGACCCCCGCGGCACCGCGGTTGGCGGCGGCTCGGTTCCGGGCGGCATGGACCACCTGGTTGCGGCGATGGTGATGGAGGCCGCAGGCGAGGACCCGACAGCGGTGAAATACATCCCCTATGACGCCGGCGGCAAGGCCATGGCGGCGCTGCTGTCCGGTGAGATCGCGGCACTCAGCACCGGCTTCTCCGAAGCCATCGACCTGGCCAATGCGGGCGAGGTCAAGATCATCGGGGTAACCTCGGAGGAGCGTGTGGACAGTTACCCGGACGCGCCAACGATGAAGGAACAGGGGCTCGACACCACTTTCGTCAACTGGCGCGGCTTCTTCGCCGCCCCCGGCCTGCCCGAGGACAAGCTGTCCGCCTATCAGGAGGCACTGGCCAAGATGTACGATACCCCGGAATGGGAAGAGGTCCGCGCCCGCAACGGCTGGGTCAACATCCACAACAGCGGCGATGATTTCCGCGCCTTTCTGGAGAACCAGGAACAGGCCATCGGCGATCTGATGAAAAAGCTCGGCTTTCTCTGACTCCTGGGCAACCGCGGGGGTTTTGCCCCCGCACCCCCAGGATATTTGCAGCCAGAAGAAACCCGCCCCCAAACAGCCGTCAACTGATTGCCTATCGCGCCCGGCGGCGCAGCAAATCGTGTTCAGAGCGCGGACTTTAGCCCTTCTTCTGGCTGCAAATATCCTGGGGGAGCCGCGCAGCGCGCGGCGGGGGCAGCGCCCCCCTCCTGTCCCATAATACTTTCACAATACCGGAGGAGAACATGGCACTCGACCGCTGGATTGCCCTGGTCATTCTGATGATCTGCCTTGCCTACGGCTATGCGGCCTTCTTCACCATGGATGCCGCCCTGCCGCCCTTCATGAAACGCAACCCGGTCTGGCCCAGCACCTTTCCCAAGGTGCTGTCGGTGATGGCCATCCTGGCGGCCATGTACGTGCTGCTGGGCTTTGAAAAGGGCGCTGACGACCCGAAACCGATGGACATCAACTACCGCCACCTGACGGAGTACAAGCTGGGCCAGGCGCTGGCGCTCTTGGGGCTGATGGCGGCCTACGCGCTGCTGCTGCGGCCCGCGGGCTTCCTGCCCGCCACCGTAGTCTTTCTGGTGGCCGGCGCCTGGGTGCTGGGCGAGCGCAAGCTGCACATCCTGCTGCCGGTGGCGGCCGGGGCGGCGGGCGTCGTCTGGTACCTGGTGCAGGAAGTGCTCGGCATTTTCCTGAGCCCCTGGCCCGCAATTCTAATAAACGGAGGCTGACATGCTCGAAGGCATCATGGTCGGGCTGGGAACGGCCTTTTCGCTCACCAATCTTCTGATGGTCATCGGCGGCTGCCTGATCGGCACCTTTATCGGCATGCTGCCGGGGCTGGGGCCGATGTCGATCATCGCCATCATGATCCCGGTGGCGATCTCCATCGGCGACCCCTCGGCCGCGTTGATCCTGCTGGCCGGAGTTTATTACGGCGCGATCTTCGGCGGCTCCACCTCTTCGATTCTGATCAACGCGCCCGGCGTCGCCTCCACCGTGGCGACCAGTTTCGACGGTTACCCCCTGGCCCGCCAGGGCAAGGCCGGCAAGGCGCTGACGGTGGCGGCCATCGCGTCCTTCTCGGGCGGCACCATCGGGGCAATCCTGCTGATGATCTTCGCCCCGGCGCTGGCAACCGTGGCGCTGCTGTTCCATTCGGCCGAATACTTCGCCCTGATGGTGGTGGGCCTGTCGGCGATCGCCGCCTTTGCCGGCTCCGGCCAGGTCGGCAAGGCGCTCTTGATGACGCTCTTGGGGCTGATCATGGCCACGGTGGGCGAAGGCGCGCTGTTCAACATGCCGCGCTTCACCATGGGCATCATGGATCTGCAATCGGGCTTCGGCTTTATCACCCTGGCAATGGCGATGTTCGCCCTGCCCGAGGCGATGTACCTGGTGCTGGACCCTTCCCGCTCAAACTCCGGCAGCGGCAGCAGCGAGATCAAGGATCTGCGCATCACCCGGGACGAGGCCAAGGCGATCGCACCGGTGATCGGGCGCCAGTCGATCCAGGGCTTCCTGATCGGCGTGCTGCCGGGCGCGGGTGCCACCATCGCCTCCTTCCTCGGCTATGCGGTAGAGCGCAACATCGCCCCCAAGGAGGAGCAGGAACAGTTCGGCAAGGGCTCTGTCAAAGGGCTCGCCGCACCGGAAAGCGCCAATAACGCCGCCTGCACAGGGTCGTTCGTGCCACTGCTGACGCTGGGCATTCCCGGCTCCGGCACCACTGCGATTCTGCTGGGGGCGCTGATTGCGCTCAACGTCTCGCCCGGGCCGCGCCTGATGGTGGATGAGCCGCAGATCTTCTGGGCGGTGATCATCTCGATGTATCTGGGCAACCTGATCCTGCTGATCCTGAATCTGCCGCTGATCCCCTATATCGCCAAGGTCCTGGCGGTGCCGCGCAACTACCTGATCCCCTTCATCCTGTTCTTCACCCTGATGGGGGCCTACATCGGCCAGAACAACGCCACCGAACTGCTGATCCTTGTCGGCCTCGGCATCTGCGCGACGCTGCTGCGGTTTGCGGACTATCCGCTGGCGCCGCTGCTGATCGGCTTCATCCTGGGGCGGATGCTGGAGGACAACTTTGCCCGCTCGATGCAGCTCTATGACGGGCTGGGTTTCATCCTGGAGCGGCCGATGACCCTTGGCCTGCTGGGCCTGGCCCTGATCCTGGTGGTTCTGCCCAGCTACCGCGCCCGGCGCGCCCGGCTGCGGGCCGGAGGCGCCGCCGACGCGGACTGATCCCTGCCGGGATTTCCCCTGCCTGCCCCGGCAGCGCGGGCGGGCAGGCAGGACAAGGCGGCGCTGCCGGACAAGGGATTTGCCCGGCAGTGCCGATTGTGTTCAAGGCCGCCTGTTCCGGACGGCCCCGTTACGCAGCCCCTTGCAGCGCAGGCTCCGGACCGAAGCTGGAAACAGGCGAAACGTAGAAGGCTGCCAGGTCCTGGTTCACCGCAGGGTCGCAGGCCATCAGAAACGGCCGGTACTCCCGCCCGTCGTCATCGCAGACATAGCGGGCCGCCTCCCTGCGGACAGCGTAGCCGAACCGCCGCAGCAGCAGCCCCAGGCTGCGCGGCGACAGCGACATCATCTCAGACGCACCAAGGCTGGCGGCCGCCTGGCACAGGCCGGCAACCACCAGCTTGGTTTCGATGGACGGCTGCGCGGCGTCGGCCCGGGTTTCGTCCATGACGAACCGGGTGCATTCCCATGTCCGCCCGGTCTCCGGGTACTCGCTCAGCAGGCCGCCCGGTATGCCCTGGATTTTGCCGTCCCTGGCATCCTTCAGCATATAGCTCCAATAGCCGTCGCTGCCGCCGCAGGACGCGGCACGCGCCCCGGCAATGATCCGGCTGCCCTGCGTGACAATTGAATAGACGGCTCCCGGGCGGTCGTACTGGTCCTGCTCGAAGGTTCCGTCGTGGTCCAGGCCCCAGCCCAGTTCATCCACCAGCTTCTGCTTGCGCAGGGCAAGAAAGCCCTGATACGCCGCCTTGAAACCGGACCGCTGCTCGTAAGAAAAAATATGTAGATGCATGACGCTCTCCTTTTTGCAGCGCCATGATCGAAGGCTCCCAGCCGTTTGGAATCCTGAACTGTCAGATCAGTCCGAATTTTATTACTTGTGATATGAGCTGAGCGCTTGTTTTAGCCTCCAGCGCTTGCATCGCCGTCCGCCGCCGTGCTCTGACCGTTTCCAGTTTGACGCCCAAATTCTCCGCGATTTCCTGATCTTTGCAGCCGTTGCACATCATCCTCAGAACATCTTTAACGGGAGCCGTGAGGGTGATTGAATTCGACGGCTCATATTCCAGTGCGTGCAAAGCATAGAGGGCTGCCCGGGCGATCCGCAGCTCCTCGTTGTTCCATTCCGGGCCGGAACAGCTGAGCACGGACACCCGCCCGTCAGCGCTGATCGCCAGGGTGTTGCCGTGCACCAGCCCGTAATTCGCGGCATCTTCGAAAAACGTCCTTGAAGACGGAAACAGCCGCTCCAGCTCCTTCCAGGTGACCCAGCCCGTGCTGCTCAATCCGAACTGAATGGTCGGGTCGGCCAGCAGGTAGGCCTGGTCGACATACCGGTCCACCCAGCGCTGCGCGTAGGTGCTGTGGACAAAGACCGGTTCGACCCCGTCGAAGCCCACACCGATGGAATACCCGCTCTCGGAAATTTCATCCAATGACCTTAAAAGAATGCCGCGAATATCACTTCTCATATTGTAATCCACACGCATAGTATGCAACCAAATATTACGATACCGCAAAAAGCGATTATCACAAATGATAAATTTTAAACCTGGGCTGGACTATGCAAAGAGAGAAGATCACCGCGGCGACCCTCGAAGTGCTGTTGCGCACGGTTGCCAAGGCCAACCAGGAAAGGCCCCGCCAAGGAACCCACCTGTTTGAGCGTATTGTAGAAAGGATAGAATCAGCGCGCGCGGGCGCTGCTGATGAGACGGTTAACTAGTTTTGCGTCATCTTCGGTCAGGTCTGCAGCCTTGTCCAACACGCTGCGGTCATCCGCATTCGGCTCATCCGAAAACAGATAAGCCATATCGATATTGGCAACTTCACAGATCCGGATGATCCGGGCCACTGTAGGATTAAAGCGGCCGTTCAGAACTTTGCTGACGTACTCCGGATTGTTGCCCGCAGCTTCAGAAACCTCGTCATAGTCAAGCCCCCGGATGTCCAGCGCCTGACGCAGCCGCTGCCTCCAAAGCTCAATGCCGCCATCTGCACCCAGATGTGTTTTTCCACCGTTTTCACTCATGCCCAGAAGCATACACAGAACTATAGTTCCTGCAAATAGAATTATAAGTCGATATACGAAAGGATGAGGTGCAGCAATTTGGAATACAGCCCTCAGAATCCGATTTACACCTGCTTGTTGATAGAACTATATTTCTATCGCGCCGATATGCCGGAGACCGCGATGACACGCAGAACCTCAAACACTCAACGGAGCAGGCTGCGCCGCGCAGGTTTCCTGAACAGGCCCGTCGGCCCCGCCGGCAGCAGCTTGGTAACGCCGCCCTGCCTTATCTGATGACGCTTGGAGATTTGCTCAAATGAACGCCAGCAGTGCGCCCCTCCCTGAAACGCAGACGGAACGCATCCGGGCCGTGATCGCCGCAGCCCAGGACTACGCCCAAGCACGTGAAGCCTTTGATGCTGCCTCCGAAGGGCTGGAGCGTTCGCGCCGCCAGGACAGCAGCTTTGCCGGCCAGCACCTGGATGAGCTTGACGCCGCCGCCGATGCCATCGGCAAGACACAAGCGCGGGTTGCGGACCTTGTCGCTTCGCTGGCCACTGACGGCTCTCTGGAAACGCTCAGCAGGCTTCTGTCAACCGAAGCCGCCTTCCCCGGCAAACCGCGCGGCAACGGCGCCTAGGGCCGCATCCGGGGCCGCTTCCACCGCATGGCCGCCGGCCGCCCCGGTGGAGGGAGCAGCAATTTCCAATCCCCGCGGCACCAGCCCGCCAGCCGGGGAGCACGGCCGAACCGGCTTACCTGCAGAAAAACGCCCCCAAGCGCAGAGCCGGGATTGCGGTCATCGCTTTACGGCAGCAGCGTCAACCGCTTCAGGAACAGCGATTTCACCCTGTCAGCTTCTACCGTCATGCAGACTTTCACCGGGTCGCGCCCGCTGTCCGGCGCGGCCAGCGTAGCGCCGGAGGTCTCGCCCCCGCAGGAGACTTCAAGCGGCACATCGCGCATCCCGAACAGCTCAGGATGGGTGCAGGCGATCACCGCCGCCGGGTCATGCAGCGAGCAGCCGTTCTTGCCCGCGACCTCCAAGTAGAACTTGAGATAGAAATACGACATCTCCTGCAGCATGCCGCCCAGCTCAGGCGACTTGGCCGCAATCGCCTCGAAGTCCTCTGCCGTGCACAGGATGCGGTGGGTGACGTCCAGGCCGACAAACACCACTTTTTCCCCGCCTTGGCAGACCACATCCGCGGCGTGCGGATCGTGATAGATATTGGCCTCGGCATGGGGCGTGATATTGCCGCCCTCCTCCAGCGAGCCTCCCATCACCACGATGGATTTGACGTTTTCAATGAATTCCGGGTCGCGCTGCATGGCCAGGGCGATGTTGGTCAGCGGGCCGATCGGGCAGACCACCAGCTCCCCCTTGTGCTCGCGCGCCATGCGGCACAGGAAATCCGCGGCGTCCTCCTCCAGCGGTTTGCCCTTGGGCTCTGCCGCCGGGATGTCGCCAAAGCCCTCGTCCCCGTGTACATGGGAGGACGGTTTGAATGGCGGCAGCACCAGGGGCGCGGTGGCGCCAGAGGCCACCGGCACATCCAGCCCGGCCGCTTCCAGGAGGCGCAGCGCGTTGCGGGTGGCTGTCGCGGTGGTCACATTGCCGAAGATCGTGGTCAGGCCCAAGAGGTCAATGTCCGGCGCCGCGGCGGCATAGAAGATCGCCATGGCATCGTCGATGCCCGGGTCGGTGTCGATAATCAGTTTCACCATCTGCCTGTCTCCCGGCTTACTTGAACTTGTCCATCAGTTTTTCCAGCGGCGAGCGGGTGTCCGGCGCCACCTCTTCGCTGGCTGCCTTCTCCGCCTTTGCCTCTGCCTTGGGCTTGGTGGCGGAGCTGCGCGGCGGCGCCACGCGCAGGGCAACCGCATTAATGAACTTGCCGCCATCGCCCTTCGCCAGCTCTGCCGCGCCGTCGGAAATGCCGCGCATCAGGTCATCCAGCCAGCCCTCGTCCGCCTTGGGGAAGTCGCGCAGCACATAGCCCGCGACCGCGTCCTTGTGGCCCGGATGGCCGATCCCCAGCCGCACCCGCGCGTAATCCGCGCCGATGTGCGAATGGATGGAGCGCAGGCCGTTGTGGCCCGCATGGCCGCCGCCCTGCTTCATGCGCGCCTTGCCCGGCGCCAGGTCCAGCTCGTCATGCAGCACAACCACATCGGCGGGCGTCAGCTTGTAGAACCGCATCGCCTCCCCCACCGACTGGCCAGACAGGTTCATGAAGGTCTGCGGCTTCAAGAGCAGCACCTTTTCGCCGCCCAGGACCCCTTCGCTGATCAGCGCCTGAAACTTGGACTTCCAGGGACTGAACCCATGGTCCGCAGCAATCTGATCCAGCGCCATGAATCCGATGTTATGGCGGTTGCGCTCATATTTCGGGCCAGGATTGCCAAGGCCGACAAAAAGTTTCATGGGCGGTGCTCAATCTGCGTTTCAGGGAAACCGAGTGATGCCCTATTTGGGCCGCGGAATCCAGAGGCCCGCGCCCTCAGGCAAAGGCCCGGTCTGCCGCAAACGGCGCCAGATCGACATTGGGCTGGCGGCCTTCCGCCAGATCCGCGATCAGCCGCCCGGTGATGCCGCTCAGGGTCAGTCCGATGTGCTGGTGGCCAAAGGCATACAGCACCCGGTCCGTGTGCGGGCTGGGCCCGATCACAGGCAGCGAGTCGGGCAAGGTCGGGCGGTAGCCCAGCCATTCGCTGCCGGGCGGAGGCAGCGGCCCCAGCATCTCTGCCCCCTTGCGGGCGATATAGGCCAGCCGGCGCCGGTTCGCAGGCGCCTCCAGCGATGCAATCTCCACCGTGCCGGTCAGGCGCAGGCCCTGCGCGTGGGGCACCGCGTAAAATCCCGCCTCGCCCCAGCCGACAGGCCGCGTCACCCGGTGCGCCTCGCCTTCATACATCAGGTGATAGCCGCGCTCAGTGCCCAGCGGCAGCTTGTCCGTGCCCGCCCCCTTGATGCGTTTCGAGAAGGCCCCGCCGGCAATCACCGCCCGGCCCGCCGTCAGGGTTTGGCCCTCTGCCCGCACTTCGACCCCGTTAGCGGAGGCCCGCACCGCCTCCACCGGCGCCTGCAGTGTTGTGCCGCCCAGCTCCGTAAAGGCCCGGTGCATCCGGGTGATGAACTCAAGCGGGTCGCGCAAATGCCGGGCGGCATGGAAATGCACCGCACGTTTCACCGGCAGGCGCAGGCCCGGCTCCATCTCCAGCGCTTCGTCCGGACCGACCTCGCGCCAGGGCACCCCCAGCGCGCGGCGCTGTTTCAGATCCGCCGTGGCCGCCTCCGCCGCCGATGCCGTGGACCAGACGGACAGCTGGCCGCGCTCCACCACCAGATCCTGGGCCCCCGCGGCCTCGATCAGCGGGTTGATCCCGGCATCGGCATGGGCCATCAGATCCGCCAGATGGCCTGCAATCCGGCGCGAGGGGCCGCTGCGGCAATTGGCCAGAAAGGCCAGCATCCAGCGCGGATTGCGCAGCGCATGGGCATACGACAGCGACAGCGGGCTGTCCTTGGAAAACATCAGGCCGGGCAGGCCCGTCAGCACTGAGGGGCTGTTCACCGGCAGGCAGGCATAGGTCGCAAGCGTGCAGGCATTGCCATAGCTGGCACCCGACCCCGGCGGATTGGGATCCGCCAGCAGCACCCGGTGCCCGCGCATCTGCGCCCACAGCGCGCAGCTCATGCCCACTGCGCCTGCGCCTGCAATGGCAATATCGTAATCGGCCATGCCCTGCTCCCGTTTCTTCAAACCGAAATGGGGCAGCGGCGCCTGGGAAAGTCAATCACTTGCGGACCGCGCGCCGCACAAAAGAAAACGGGCCCCCGGATGGGAGCCCGCGAAACCGATACCCGACTGGGTGCGGTTCTTATTGTTCGACTTCAGTCGCTTCGACTTCTTCGCCCTCTTCGCCGTCCTCATCAGCAGCGGCCAGGCCGCCCGGGGATGCGATGTTGGCGATCACGAAGTCGCGGTCGATGGTCGGCTTGGTGCCTTTCGGCAGCTCGATCGACGAGATGGTGACAACGTCGCCGATGTTCAGGCCAGCCATGTCGACAACCAGCTTCTCGGGGATGTCGCCGGCGGTCACAACCAGCTCAACCTCGGGACGCGTCACGTTCAGCATGCCGCCCTTCTTGATGCCGGGCGCTTCGTCCTCGTTGATGAACTCAACCGGGATGAACAGGTTGATCTTCGAGGTGCGGCGCAGGCGCATCAGGTCGAAGTGGGTCGGCAGGTCCTTGACCACATCGCGCTGCACGTCGCGGCAGATCACGCGCACGTCGTCGTGGCCGTCCACTTTCAGGTTCCACAGAGTGGACTTGAACTGGCCGGCTTTCAGCTTTTTCAGCAGTTCGTTGAACGGGATCTGGATCGCGACCGGATCCACGTCACCGCCATAAACCACACCCGGAACCATGCCTGCGCGGCGCGCAGCGCGAGCGGCGCCCTTGCCTGTCCCCGCACGTTCCTGGGCTACGAGATCAGGAATCTCTTTTGCCATCTTAATTCTCCAATATGACTATCGGGGTGCCTCCAAGGCTGTCACCCCGCGTGAAGCCGTGCCTATAAACCGGATGCCGCTGTTTGGGAAGGGGGCAAAGCCCGCGGAACGCCCCCTGCCCGGGTGTCCAACCACGTTATTCCTGCCAGCGGCCGCCGAAATCCTCGGGGATCAACAGATTATGGCGGCCCAGGCCATCGACAGAGCGTTCGCCGCACAGCGCCATGGTGGTGTCCAGCTCCTTGCGAATCACGTCCAGCGCAGCGGTCACGCCCTGCTGCCCCATGGCCCCCAGGCCATAGACAAAGGCACGCCCGATCATGGTGCCTTTGGCCCCCAGCGCCAGCGCCTTCAGCACGTCCTGGCCGGAACGGATACCGCTGTCCAGATGCACCTCGACGTCATTGCCGACGGCATCCATGATCTCCGGCAGCATCCGGATTGAGCTCAGCGCCCCGTCCAGCTGCCGCCCGCCGTGGTTGGAGACCACGATGGCATCAGCCCCCAGCTTGGCCGCCATCCTGGCATCTTCGGCGTCCAGGATTCCCTTCAGGATCACCTTGCCGCCCCACATCTCCATCAGCTTTTCGACCTTGCCCCAGTCCAGCGCCGGGTCGAACTGCTCTGCCGTCCAGACCCCCAGCTGCGAGGTGTCGGAGACCCCCTGCACGTGGCCCACGATATTGCCGAAATTACGCCGCTTGGCGCCCAGCATCTCGATACCCCAGGCCCATTTGGTCATCAGGTTGGCAATGGTTCTGGGCGTCAGCTTCGGCGGCGCCGACAGGCCGTTCTTCAGATCCTTGTGGCGCTGGCCCAGGATCTGCAAATCCAGCGTGATCACCAGGGCGGAGCATTTGGCATCCTTGGCGCGCTGGATCAGGCGGCGGATATAATCCTCATCCTTCATCGTATAAAGCTGGAACCAGAAGGGTTTGGAGGTCGCCTCCGCCACTTCCTCGATCGAGTTGATCGACATGGTGGAGAGCGTGAACGGCACCCCGAATTCCTCAGCCGCCTTGGCCGCCTTGATCTCGCCGTCGGCGTGCTGCATCCCCGTCAGCCCCACCGGCGCCAGCGCCACCGGCATCGCCACATCCTGGCCGATCATTTGGGACGCGGTGGTGCGTCCGGTCATATCCACCGCCACCCGCTGACGCAGGCGGATCTGCTCAAAGTCCGAGGTGTTCTCGCGGAAAGTCTGTTCTGTCCAGCTGCCGCTTTCGGCATAGTCATAGAACATCCGCGGCACGCGGCGTTCATAGATGCGCTTGAGGTCGTTGATATTGGTGATCACCGGCACCGGACTGTCTCCCGCTTTCGTTTGGTAAAGTTTTTTTACCAATCCGGCCCGGCAAAAGCAACGCTGCCTTTGCCGCACCCCTAAAAATGCAAAAAACCGCACCCGAAGGCGCGGTTTCCTCAACTATTGCCGCATCTTGCACTCGGACCGCCCGGCCCTCCCCACGAGAGGGTGCCGCCCGAAGTGTTTTGAAACTCAGCCCTTATGCGCGCCGTCCGCGAGGGACTTCACAAACGCCAGCACCTCCTCCGGCGACTTGCCCGACGCGATCTGGCTGACGATGGCACTGCCCACCACCGCGCCATCAGAGATCGAGGCAATGTTTTGCGCTTTCTCGGGCGTGTTGATGCCAAAGCCCACGATGATCGGCAGGTCGGTCGCCGCCTTGATGCGGGCGACCTCCGGGCCGACGTCGCCGGCCTCAGCCTCTGCCGCGCCGGTGATGCCGGTTATCGAGACGTAATAGACAAAGCCGGAGGTGTTCTGCAGCACCTTGGGCAGGCGTGCATCATCGGTGGTCGGGGTCGCCAGGCGGATAAAGTTCAGCCCCGCCTTCTGCGCCGGGATGCACAGCTCTTCGTCCTCTTCCGGCGGCAGGTCCACCACGATCAGCCCGTCGATGCCCGCGGCCTTGGCGTCTTCCAGGAATTTGTCCACGCCGCGGTTGTAGATCGGGTTGTAATACCCCATCAGCACGATCGGGGTGGTGTCGTCTTCCTTGCGGAAGTCGGCCGCCAGCTGCAGCGTCTTTTCCAGCGTCATGCCGCCATCCAGCGCCCGCTGGCCGGCCAGCTGAATGGTCGGGCCGTCCGCCATCGGATCGGTGAACGGCAGGCCCAGCTCGATGATGTCCACACCGGCGCCCGGCAGCCCCTTCACCACCTCCAGCGAGGTCTCATAGTCCGGGTCCCCTGCCATCACATAGGTGACAAAGGCTTTCTTTCCGGCGGCGTTCAATTCAGCGAATTTGGCATCAATGCGGGTCATGGGCGGGCCTTGCTTTCAGGTTTCCGCCCCGGTGTGCCGAATGTTGCGCGGGAAATCAATCCCGCGCCGCGCGCCGGCCCCGTCCGGCCGGGCAGCCGCTGTGCCTCAGCCGCCCAGCGGGATGTGCCAGCGCAGGGTCAGCGAATTCACCCCGGGGTTATCATCCGCGGTCGAGGCGTTGGATTTGTGGCTGAACGCCAGAGACACTGCCCTGCCGTTGCGGAACCGCTTGCCCACCGCCACCAGGCTGCGGATTTCAAAGGTGGACCCCAGGTCGTTGGCCGCAGAGCTTTCGTGATAGGCTCCGGGCATCACGCTGGTCTCGATGAACCAGTCATTGTTCAGATCAATCACGCCGCTGATGCCGACACCGGCAAACACGTCGCCCGCCTCCTGCACTTCCAGCGCGGCGCCAAAGCGGGCCGACAGCCGCCCGCGCTCGTGGAACGGCGCGTGCAGGTAATCCACCGCGAACACCGCGCTGTCTTCCGCCGCATCCCGGTGATAGTCGGAATACCCCAGCCCCAGCGTCACCTCTTGGGCAGCCGCGGGCAAGGCCACCGCAGCCGACAGTGCCGCCGCCAGCAAAGCTGTCTGTTTCATTTCTAGCCCCTCGCAGAATTATTTATTTTGCTTAAAGATATTTTATTGCTGTGGTTTTCCAAGCCACCTCACGAAAAAGCAATATGAGGGCCCGCTGTGCAAAGCCGCACAGAAGGCGATTGTGGCGCTTTTGCCAGCCATACTTGGCTTGCGCGCACGTCCAATGCTGCCTAGAAGCAGCTCCCAAGTGGCATCAGGAGGCCGGAATGGGCTTTAAAATGGGAATCGTCGGCCTGCCGAATGTGGGTAAGTCGACACTGTTCAACGCGCTGACCAAAACCGCCTCGGCGCAGGCGGCCAACTTTCCGTTCTGCACCATCGAACCCAACGTGGGCGAAGTGGCGGTGCCGGACGCGCGGCTGGACAAGCTGGCGGCAATCGCCAAGTCGAAACAGATCATCCCGACCCGGATGACCTTTGTCGACATCGCAGGCCTGGTGAAGGGCGCGTCGAAGGGGGAGGGCCTGGGCAACCAGTTTCTGGCCAACATCCGCGAGACCGATGCGATTGCCCATGTGCTGCGCTGCTTTGAAGACGGCGACGTGACCCATGTGGACGGCCGTGTCGATCCGGTGGCCGATGCCGAGGTGATCGAGACCGAGCTGATGCTGGCGGACCTCGAAAGCATCGAGAAGCGCCGCGCCAACCTGGTGCGCAAGCTGAAGGGCAACGACAAGGAAGCCCAGCAGCAGGACCGCCTGCTGGCTGCCGCGCAGGCGATGCTGGAAGACGGTAAGCCCGCCCGCCTGGTCGAGGTCGACGCTGAGGACGCCAAGGCCTGGAAGATGCTGCAGCTTTTGACCACCAAGCCGGTGCTTTATGTCTGCAACGTGGGCGAGTCGGAATCGGTCGAGGGCAACGAGCACTCCGCCAAGGTGGCTGAAATGGCTGCGGCGCAGGGCAACAGCCATGTGATCATCTCGGCCCAGATCGAAGAGGAAATCAGCCAGCTGGACGCCGATGAGGCCCAGATGTTCCTGGAGGAAATGGGCCTGGAAGAGGCCGGCCTGGACCGGCTGATCCGCGCAGGCTACGAGCTGTTGCACCTTGAGACCTATTTCACCGTCGGCCCCAAGGAGGCACGCGCCTGGACCATCCGCACCGGCACCGCGGCGCCGCAGGCGGCGGGCGTCATTCACGGCGATTTCGAAAAGGGTTTCATCCGCGCCGAAACCATCGCCTATGACGACTTTGTCGCCATGGGCGGCGAGCAGGGCGCCAAGGAAGCCGGCAAGATGCGGGCCGAGGGCAAGAGCTATATCGTCAAGGACGGCGACGTGCTGCATTTCCTGTTCAACACCTGATCTGCAGCGTCCGCTGGAATTTCAACCGCCCGTCAGCCCTGCTGGCGGGCGGTTTGCTTTTTGCAGCCGCCTGCGGCAAGGCTGTGCAAGCGGGACCGCTGCCGCCGGAAATCCCGGGACGGGCGGCGCAATCGCACTACAGTTACATGTGCACGCAGCGAGGGCGGGTGATCCATGGAAAAAGACGACAGTATCAACGTTCTGGGCGGACCGCTTGCGCCCTGCTCCACCGCGCCGGTGACCGGCTTTTTCCGCGACGGCCATTGCAACACCTGCGCCGAGGACCAAGGCAGCCACACCGTTTGCGTGGTGACCACGGCAGAGTTCCTCGCCTTTTCCAAATATGTCGGCAATGACCTGTCCACCCCGCGGCCGGAGTTCGGATTTGCGGGGCTGCAGCCGGGCGACCGCTGGTGCCTGTGCGCGGCCCGTTTCCTGCAGGCCGCGGACGAGGGCTGCGCCCCCAAGGTGCACCTGGAAGCCACCCATATGCGGGCGCTGGAAATCGTGCCGCTGAGCATTCTGCAAAGCTACGCCGCCGACCCGGCCTGAAACCGCCCCGCCCGTCAAAGGAGGCCGCGATGAAGCGCATACTGATCCTGCTGGCTGCGCTCAGCCCCGCCGCAGCAACCGCCCAGCCCCACTGCAACGGGCAGACCCAGATCGACGCCAATTTCTGTGCCATGGAGAAATGGGAGATCGCCGACCGGGAGCTGAACCGGCTGTGGAACCAGGTAAAACCGGCGGCAGATGCCCGCGGCACCGGCCCGGCCCTGCTGGCCGAACAGCGCACCTGGCTGAAACGGCGCGACGCCACCTGCGGGCCGGAGCAAGCTTCCGGCGGCAGCGCGGCGCCGATGTTCTATTGGTCCTGCATGGAGCAAGAAACCCTGCAACGCAATCAGGTGCTGCGCTCGCTGCGGTAGCCCCTGAAAAATGAAAGGCCCCGGAAATCCCGGAGCCCATCTGATTGATGCACAGGCGGTGCGGCGCCTGCATTATTCCTCGAAGGTGCGCCCCTCTTCGGTGTCAGACATGTCAAAGCCAAGGTGCTTGGCGACGGTGAACACGTCCTTGTCGCCGCGGCCGCACATGTTCATCACGATGATGTGGTCCTTGGGCAGGTCCGGTGCGATCTTGGTCACATGGGCGAGCGCGTGGGAGGGCTCCAGCGCCGGGATGATGCCCTCGGTGCGGCAGCTGAGCTGGAACGCCTCCAGCGCTTCCTTGTCGGTGATCGAGACATACTGCGCGCGCCCCGACTCATGCAGCCAGGAATGCTCCGGCCCGATGCCCGGGTAATCCAGGCCCGCGGAGATGGAATAGCCTTCCTGGATCTGGCCGTCAGCGTCCTGCAACAGATAGGTGCGGTTGCCGTGCAGCACGCCGGGACGGCCGCCGGTCAGTGAGGCGCAGTGCTGAATCCGGTCATCCACGCCTTTGCCGCCTGCTTCGACCCCAATGATGTTCACCGACGAATCGTCGAGGAACGGGTAGAACAGGCCGATTGCATTGGAGCCGCCGCCGATTGCGGCAATCACGGTGTCCGGCAGGCGGCCTTCGCCTTCCTGCTCGGCCAGCTGCCAGCGGACTTCCTTGCCGATGATCGACTGGAAATCGCGCACCATCGCCGGGTAGGGGTGCGGGCCGGCCGCAGTGCCGATGCAGTAGAAGGTGTCGCGCACATTGGTCACCCAATCGCGCAGCGCGTCGTTCATCGCGTCCTTCAGGGTGCCGCGGCCGGAGGTGACCGGCACCACTTCGGCGCCCAGCAGACGCATCCGGAACACGTTCGGCGCCTGGCGTTTCACGTCGTGGGCGCCCATGTAGACGATGCATTTCAGCCCGAACTTGGCGCAGACGGTGGCGGTGGCCACGCCATGCTGGCCCGCGCCGGTTTCGGCGATGATGCGGGTCTTGCCCATGCGCCGCGCCAGCAGGATCTGGCCCAGCACGTTGTTCACCTTATGCGCGCCGGTGTGGTTCAGCTCGTCGCGCTTCATATAGATCTTGGCGCCGCCCAGTTCCTCGGTCAGACGCTCGGCATGGTACAGCGGACTGGGGCGGCCCACATAATGCTTCCACAGATCGTCCATTTCGGCCCAGAAGGAGGGATCGTCCTTGGCCTTGTTGTATTCTTCCTCAAGGCTCAGGATCAGCGGCATCAGAGTTTCGGACACAAACCGCCCGCCAAAGATGCCAAAACGGCCGTTTTCGTCCGGACCGTTCATGAAGCTGTTGAAAAGATCGTCGGCCATAGGTGTTCCCTCACTTTCGCAGCGCCCGCAATGACTATAGCGCGGCGGGGCCTTGGTAAAGGGGGCTCTGCGCAAGCCGCTTGGTCCGGCTTAGGGCCCTGCCCTGCCGGTCTTAGCTGTGTATTGCTGTGGTTTGCTGCCGGTCCTGCTGGTCAACAGGTTAGGGATGGCGGCGCCGCCAAGGGGCGGAGGCGGGACGGGAGGTTCCTCCCGCACGCTGAACGTTGTCTCTGCGTGCCCTTGCCAAAGGGCCCTGTTCCAAAGCGCCGGGGGTGTCAGGCCCGGCAGTGACCGCGATCAGGAGGGATCATGGCATCTGCCGCCTAAGATCACGTGAGGACGGCGTCCGCAGAGGGCGCAACACCCTGAACGGTGCGCTGCCGGGCAGCGGTTGCGCAGTGAGTATTTCAGGAAAGATGAAGGCGCGGGGCCGGTGTTTCATCTTTCCCTAAATACTCGAAATCCACCCTTGCAGCCCCCGCAAAAGCCGCGGCGGCGCGGGCCGTCAGCCGCGGGCGGCGCGGGCGGCCTTGGTAAAGCTTTCGATCAGCGCGGCATCCTTATCACCCGGTGCGCTTTCGACGCCTGAGGAGACATCGACCTGCCGGGCGCCGGTCATGCGGATCGCCTCAGCCACGTTGTCCGGCGTGAGGCCGCCGGCCAGCATCCAGGGTTTCTGCCAGTATTTGCGCCCCGCCAGCAGGCGCCAGTCGAAGGCGAGGCCGTTGCCGCCGGGCAGCTCAGCCTCATTGGGCGGCTTGGCGTCGATCAGCAGCTGGTCCGCCACCTGCTCATACTCAGCAATCTGCGGCAGGTCGGAGGCATCGGCGATGCCCACCGCCTTCATCACCGGCAGGCCGTAGCGGGCGCGCACCTCAGCCACCCGCTCCGGGCTTTCCTTGCCGTGCAGCTGAAGCATGTCGAGCGGCACTGCCGCAGTTATGGCATCCAGCTCCGCGTCAGTAGCATTCACCGTCAGCGCCACCTTGCACAGTCCAACGGGCGCCTCGACGGCCAGCGCAGCGGCCTGTTCGATGCTGACGTTGCGGGGCGACTTGGGGAAAAACACAAACCCGGCATAGGCTGCGCCCGCCGCGGCAGCGGCAGCCACATCCTGCGGGGTGCTGAGCCCGCAGATCTTGACCCGGATGTCCGTCATGACTGGTTCAGCTTGCGTCTTCGAGAAGCGCCAGGACTTCGTCCTTGCCTTCGTGCTTCTGCTTTTTCAGCCGTTTCACTTCGCGGTTCAGCTTGCGGGCTTCGCGGGCCTTTTCAGCCGCCTCGCGCCGGTGCTTGTGCTCGCGGATCCATTCCCACAAGAAGCCAAGCACCAGACCGGCGCCGACCCCGCCCAGAACCACCGCGAACAGCGGCAGCGAGATGCCGGGGTTGAAGCCGAACAGCTCACCCAGCGCCTCGGGCATCAGTTTGAGCTCAACAAAACTCCGGTTTGCAAGGCTCACCGACACCAGCACGACGGCCAGAGACCCCAGAATCGCATAGCGAATGTAACGCATCAGGCTTTCCCGTTCAGGCGGTCCCTCAAGAGCTTACCCGTCTTGAAGAACGGCACATGTTTTTCCTCGACATGGACGGTCTCACCGGTGCGGGGATTGCGGCCGACCCGCGAGTCCCGTTTCTTGACCGAGAACGCGCCGAAACCGCGCAGCTCCACCCGGTCGCCGCGGGCCATCGCGTTGGTCACTTCCTCAAACACCGTGTTCACGATCCTCTCCACATCCCGCTGATACAGGTGCGGGTTTTCGTCTGCAATCTTCTGAATCAACTCAGAGCGGATCATGATCTTTTTTCCTCCCAGGATGCCGTAATGTTTTGGCTATTGTTCTGAGAGTATAGGAAAAATTCCTGCGTGGGGGAACAAAATGACGCATGCGGGACGGGAAATCCGGCAAGAGTTCACCCGCTTTTCAGCCTGCCGGGGCCGGATCAGGCACCGCCGCGCGGCGCTGCAATGCGGCATCCGGGGTCCGGATGCCGCCGCAGCCGTGGTTGATTCGGGGTCGCTCAGCCCGCCCCGGAGGCGGCCTAGTGGCAGGGCTGGCCCGGAAGGCCTGCGCCGCCGGTGTCCGCGGGGCTCCATGCAGCGGGGGGCGGGGCTGTCCGGTCGCCGCCGTCCCGGACCGGGCGGCGCAGGCGCCACGCCGGGTTCAGCCACACGGTGGCAGCAGCGGCCTCCCCGGCAGGGATCAGCGGGCCGTTTGCGGAGACGCTCAGATGCGAGGTGTCATGCTGCGCGGTGACCGGCAGGCGGCCCCCCGGCGCTGCGGCCTCGGCACGGTCCAGCAGGAACGCCGTGCGCCCCCAATGCCCGCCGGCGTCCATTCCGTTTGCCACCTGGATACCAGGCGCCAGCTGCAGTTCAAAACTGACGAGGACCGCATGGATGGTGCCCGCAGCGGCACACGTAAGGTCCGTTGCGGTGCGCTCCGGTGTCAGGTCCGGCCTGGTGAAGTCGAACTGGAACAGCTCTGCCGCCGGGCCCAGGGACCGCAGGCCGCAGGCCGCAAATTCGCCCGGCGTCAGCTGCGCGACGCGGGCAAAGCGATGGAAGGCGCTCAGGTCGAAGCCTTCCGCCTGGTGCGGGCGCCACTGGTCCAGCAGGCCGCTGCTTTCCACCAGCTGCGCTTTCAGTGTTCCCCATTCCGGCACCGCGCGCGCGTCTGGCTTGGCCAGCGCCGACATGGCATGGGTGAGCGTCGCAAGAGCGCCCTCGCCCAGCAGGACGGTGTCGACAATTTCCGAGATCACAACATCCGCCCGTTCGGGAATATCCGTGCCCACGGTGATTTCGTGCGACCATTTCGGGATCACGGTGATCCGGTCGCTGAGACCGTTTTCCGCGATGACACGGGTTGCGGCTTGGGCGATCAGCGGCTGCTGTTCGCAGGTGTAGACGTGTTTCGCGCCGGCGCGTGCCGCCAGCATGGCCGTCAGACCGGCACCGCAGCCGATGTCCAGCACCACATCCCCCGGCTGCACCTTGGCCGCGATGGCCTGGGCGTAGGCACGGTTGCGCGCGGTGTCGGCAAGCATCGGGAAATGCCAGCGGGGCACGAACATCTGGTGCAGCCGCTCCTGCAGCACCTGCGCCTCGTGGTGCTGCGGGTCCAGCGCGAGGGCGTCGCCAAGGATCTGCGAGGTGCGGAGGCCGCCATCGTCCAGGGTTTGGGATTTCGCGCGCTGGACCAGTGTGTCCGCGTTCTGGGCGCCGTCGCCGTGAAAATTTTGCGCAGGTTCAGCCGAGTGTCTTTCAGTCAACTTTTAGTCTTCCCGATTTGATGCAAATGCCATTGGTTTGCATAATCATCATGCGCCTCTAACAAATGATGAAGGGAAGGAAGGGCCGGTGCGGAGATGCCGCGCCGGTGCGGTTTTGCCCCGGCCGCCAGGGCCGGCGCCAAGGGCCGGTCAGGCGTTGAAGCGGCAGGTGCCGGAACGGAAAAAGCCCCGCAGTTGCCTGCGGGGCTTTCCAGTTCAGAGCCGTGAGGCCGGGTCTTAGTCGCCCGACTTCAGTGCGGCGCCCAGGATGTCGCCCAGCGATGCGCCGGAATCCGAGGAGCCATACTGTTCCACTGCTTCTTTCTCTTCCGCGATCTCGCGCGCCTTGATGGACAGGCCCAGGCGGCGGGTCTTGGAATCGACGTTGGTGACGCGCACGTCGACCTTGTCGCCAACCGAGAAACGCTCGGGGCGCTGGTCGGCACGGTCGCGGGCCAGGTCGGAGCGGCGGATGAAGGACTTCATGCCTTCGTATTCCACTTCGATGCCGCCGTCTTCGATCGCGGTCACTTCGACGGTGATCACGGAGCCGCGCTTCACGCCGCCCACGGCTTCGGCGAACTTGTCGCCGCCCAGAGCTTTGATCGACAGCGAGATACGCTCTTTGTCGACGTCCACTTCGGAGACAACGGCCTGAACCACGTCGCCTTTGCGGTAGTTCTGGATCGCGTCTTCACCGCGCTCGTCCCAGGACAGGTCGGAGAGGTGAACCATGCCGTCGATGTCGCCGTCGAGGCCAATGAACAGACCGAATTCGGTGATGTTCTTGACTTCGCCTTCGACCTGGGTGCCTTCCGGGTGAGTCTCGGCAAAGACTTCCCACGGGTTGCGCATGGTCTGCTTGAGGCCCAGGGACACGCGGCGCTTGGCACCGTCGATTTCCAGAACCATGACGTCGACTTCCTGGGAAGTGGAGACGATTTTGCCCGGGTGGACATTTTTCTTGGTCCAGGACATTTCGGAAACGTGAACCAGACCTTCGACGCCCGGCTCAAGCTCAACAAATGCACCGTAATCGGTAATGTTGGTGACGCGGCCCTTGTGAACGGAGTTCAGCGGGTACTTGGCGCCAACCAGATCCCACGGATCTTCCTGCAGCTGCTTCATGCCCAGGGAGATGCGGTGGGTCTCTTTGTTGATCTTGATGACCTGAACCTTGACGGTTTCGCCGATCGACAGGATCTCGGAGGGGTGGTTCACACGGCGCCATGCCATGTCGGTGACGTGCAGCAGGCCGTCCACGCCGCCCAGGTCAACAAACGCACCGTATTCGGTGATGTTCTTGACGACACCGTCGACTGCCTGGCCTTCGGACAGGTTGCCGATGACTTCGGCACGCTGCTCGGCGCGGGACTCTTCGAGGATCGCACGGCGCGAAACCACGATGTTGCCGCGGCGGCGGTCCATCTTCAGGATCTGGAACGGCTGCTTCAGACCCATCAGCGGGCCTGCGTCGCGCACGGGGCGCACGTCAACCTGCGAGCCGGGCAGGAACGCAACAGCGCCGCCCAGGTCGACAGTGAAGCCGCCCTTGACGCGGCCGAAGATCGCGCCTTCGACGCGCTGATCGTCTGCGTAGGCTTTTTCCAGGCGGTCCCAGGCTTCTTCGCGGCGGGCCATCTCGCGGGAGATGACGGCTTCGCCACGGGCGTTCTCGGCCGAGCGCAGGTAGACTTCGACTTCGTCGCCAACGGAGATTTCGGGAGCTTCGCCGGGGTTTGCGAATTCTTTCAGATCAACGCGGCCTTCCATCTTGTAGCCGACGTCGATGATGGCCTGGCCGGCTTCGATTGCCAGCACTTTGCCTTTGACAACCGAACCTTCGTCCGGGGTGTCCATTTCGAAGCTTTCGTTCAGGAGGGCTTCGAATTCCTCCATAGATGCGTTTTGAGCCATGAGGTCTCAGGTTTCCTTTACTAACGGTTTTCTGGCCGGGCGGTTGTCTCCGCCGGTCTTGGTTAGCCCTACAGAACGTGGTCCGGAGCACATCTGATCAAACAAACACAAAGGGCCGAGGTGTTCCTCAGCCCTGCTCAGATATGCCACCCGGACGTTGACCGCCCTTGTATTGACAGCGCGCGTATAGGCGGATTCCCCGGTCTGTGCAAGGGGAAAGCCCTGCTGGGCAAGGCGAAGACGCCATTTGTGCAGCCCCCTGCCCCGCCGTTCGCGCGCCGGGACCGCTTCAGGCCTGATCCGGGCGCAGGTATTCCTGCTCCAGCAGAACAACGCCCGTCATCACATAGTCGACCGACGATCCCTCTCCCAGCAGGGGGAGCATGATTTCGGTGGAGCTGCGGTATTCCGGCAGCGGGCCGACATAGGGCAGCGAGACCAGCAGCGGCCGGGGATTGGCGGCCACTTCCGCAAAACAGGTCCAGATCATGGACCCGGGCCCGAAGCCCGGACGTTCAGACAGGCGGGTGCCGGCGACTTTGGCGCTCAGGGTATTGATGATCTTGCTGCGCACATAAAGCGCCTTGAAATCAGACAGCTCCCCGCTCCCGGTCCGCTCGATTTCAAAGACCGCCAGGATATTGGCCGTTGTGCTGAAATACGGCAGGCTCAGTTCGGCGAGCCGCGGGAAAGCACCCGCCTCCGAGGCGTTCTGCCAAAGCATAAGAACGGGTTTCAAAGCGGGATCCAGGTCACTCGCGGAAAAATCAGCGGTAAACATGGAAACTGGCACCCCTTGCAAAATCTCAACTGACAGCACCAGGCCCAGCGGATATGCCCCGTGGCCGAAAAGGGTGCCTGCCGGCCAGTATAATGCAGATGGAATACATGAATAGCCTCCGCAGGCAGATTTTACCTGCGGAGACCCCGGCAGCGGACGCGGCAAGAGCCGCCTGCTGCCGGGGGATCAGCCCTCTCAGGCGATTTCGGTCACGATGGTGTCGCGGGACTTGCGGACTTTCTTCATCGGCAAGAGCCAGTCGCCTTCTTCGGCGCGGTAGCCCAGCGGCAACAGCAGGACAGAGCGCAGGCCCTTGTCCTTGAGGCCCAGGATTTCGTCGATCTTCTCGGGCGTGAAGCCTTCCATCGGGGTGCTGTCGACCTCAAGCTCGGCGGCGGCGGCCAGTGCAAAGCCCAGTGCGATATAGGCCTGGCGGGCGGCGTGGTCGTGGTTGGTGCGCGCCTCGCGCGGCAGGTAGGTGGCCTTCAGATTGTCGTAATACTGATTCAGCATCGGGATTTCGCCGCGTTCTTCGGTCATCTGGCGGGTGACCGAGTCGATGCGGTCTTCGGAGTAGTTGTCCCAGGCGGCGAAGACCAGCAGGTGCGAGCCGTCGGTGATCTGGGCCTGGTCCCAGGCGTGCGGACGGATCTGCGCGCGGATTTCCGGGTTGGTGATGACAAAGACTTCAAAGGGCTGGGTGCCGGACGAGGTCGGCGCCATGCGGATCGCCTCGATGATCTGGTCGACCTTTTCCTGCGGCACGGATTTGGCGGGGTCCATCTTCTTGGTCGCATAGCGCCAGTTCAGCTTCTCGATCAGGGTGCTCTTGCTCATGTCCTGTCCTTTCGGGGTCTTTTGCATAGGGTGGTATAAATTTGTAACCCGATATATAAGCGGCACCGGAAAGGGCGCAAGAAGGCACATTTCTGAGCCCCGGTTACACGGAGGAAACCTCAATGGCAGAAGGACAATGCCCGGAATGCGGCCGCATCAACGAGGTGCTGTCGCGGGTCGGTGACCGCTGGAGCGTGCTGATCGTGATCTCGCTGGCGCAGTACGGTGTGCTGCGATTCAATGAGCTGAAGCGGCATCTGGGCATCTCCCAGCGGATGCTGAGCCTGACCCTGCGCGAGCTGGAGCGGGACGGGCTGGTGAGCCGCACCTATCACCCGACAATTCCGCCCAAGGTGGAATATGCGCTGACGCCGCTGGGCGAGTCATTCCGCGAGCCGGTTCGGGCGCTGGGGCTGTGGGCGCTGGAGCATCTGCCGGCGATTGACGCAGCGCGGGCAGAGTTTGATGCCGCGGCGGGGGCAGAGGAGAAAACCGCCTGAGGGCAGAATCCGGAACGCCCGCGGTTAGCGGGAGCCTGTGCCGATCCGGCTGCGACGGCAACTGGACCAAACGCTGCCGCCGCCCCGCGCGCAAAAGTTTTCAAAAAAAGCTTTTGGCAATTTTCTTGTTCAAGAAAATTGTGCCGCCCTCAGCCCGGCCGCCTGAGCGGCCTGCCTAAAGGTCGATTTCCAGCACCCCGCCCGGCGCTTGCGCACGGGACTGGCAGAGGATGATCGCGCCTTCGCGCTGCTTGTTCGACAGCACGAAATCGCGGTGTTCGGCGGCGCCTGAAACCAGCCCGCATTTGCAAACGCCGCAGATCCCGTCAGAGCATTTCACATCCACATGGATGCCGCTCTCGGCCAGCGCCTCGGTGGCGGATTTTTCTGCCGGCACCAGAATGTCGCGGCCCGATTTCGTCAGCCGCAAGGTGAAGGGATGGTTTTCGTATTCGGGCTGTTCAGGAACCGAGAAGTATTCCATATGGCGGGTGTCTTCGGGGAAGCCGTTGGCCTCAGCCGCCGCCAGCACCGCTTGCATATAAGCCTCCGGCCCGCAGGTGTAGACGTGGCTGCCCGGGGCGAACTTCAAAACGTCATTCAGGTCTGCACGGGTGCCCTGATCAGAGAAATGCAGATGCACCTTGTCTGCCCAGGGAACGTGTTTCAGGTCGTCCAGAAACCCGGCCTTTGCCTTTCTTGAACAGGAATAGCGGAACTCGAACTCCCGGCCCAGGGCGTGCAAGCGGTGGGCCATGGCGATCATCGGCGTCACCCCGATGCCGCCGCCCATCAGGTAGGATTTGGCGGCATCCTCCTGCAGCGGGAAGTGGTTGATAGGTTTGGAGATGAACACCATCCGGCCTTCCTCAAATATCCGGTGCATCAGCTTGGAGCCGCCGCGGCCCGCGTCCTCGCGCAGCACCGCGATCTGGTATTTCGAGCGGTCCGCCGGGTCGCCGGACAGCGAGTACTGGCGGAAGAACTCCGGCACGACCACCACGTCGATATGGGCGCCTGCGGTGGCTGCGGGCAAGGGCGAGCCGTCCGGCAGGGAGAACTCGTACTTGGTGACGGCATCCGTCATATGTTCGACCTTCGACAGGCGCACCCGCATGACAGGTGCGTTGCCCTTGTCGGCGGTATAGACATGCTCCGGCGGCAGGCCCTGGGCGCGGCGGCGTTTGTGTTCAGCCGCGGGGATCATTGCCTGATAGGCGGTGATCCCAGCCTCCCGGTCCATCGGCGCGGGCCAGGTGTAGGGCGGCGGCGCCAGCGGCGCCGGGTAGACGGCCAGGGTCTGATCCTCGTACTTCAGGTCCAGATCCTTGGACAGCTTGCGGGCGTTGACGGGATGCCGTGAAGGGGCATAGGGCCCCTCCTCCGCCATCTCCAGATCCCACCACCATTTCTTGGCTGTATTGACCTCGCCATGGCCCAGCGCGTCGTCGAGTTTCGCCAAGAGCGGCGCGCTGCCCGGCAGGTTCATCGCGGCCCAGCGGAACGGCGCCTCGGCAAAGAGCCCTTCAAGGTTCCAGGGGCAGGTCTTCATGCAGCGGCCGCACATGGCGCCGCCGGGGACGGTGACGCGGTAGGTGGTGCATTTCTGGCTGTCGGATTTCCAGATCTCGTAGCCGTTGAACATCAGCTTGGGTCCGGCGGTGATGGCGCCGGAGGGGCATTCGCGGGCGCATTTGTTGCAGGCCTCGCAGAAGCGCTGCAAGCCGAAGTCGACCGGCTTGTCGCGGGTCATCGGCAGGTTGGTGGTGACTGCGCCGGACTTCAGCCGGGGTCCGAGGAAGGGGTTGAGGATCACCTCGCCGATGCGGGAAACCTCGCCCAGGCCGGAGAGCAGCAGCAGGGGCGGCTGCAGCACCTCGCCGTCCATCACCGAATGCACCCGGGCGGTATAGCCGAGATTTCGGATCTGCTGCGCAATCACCCCGCCGAGGAGCGAGAACCGGAGGTAGGCGCGCATCGACTGGGCGCAGGCGATCCAGTCGTCGCCGGAGGCGCCCTCCATCGTTTCGTGGCCCTGGTCGATGATGACGCTGATGGCGTTTTCATGGTAAGGCGCCAAGGGGTCGCCCGCCGCATCGTGGGAGTAATATGCCCAGTCCGGGCAGCGCGAAATGCCGACCGCGTCGCAGCCGAGGAAATAGGCCGCGGCCTTGATATTCGCGGCATTGCGGGCGGCGTCAGCGGTGCTGGGGTCCACTTGCGGCGCGGGCTCGCCGTCCTGCAGCAGCACGAAGGCGGCAAGCGAAGACCGGAAGGCAAAGGCGGAGGAGGATTTGCGGACGTAGTTGCCGTTCTTGGCGGCCTCCTGCGGGCCTTTGCCGAGGTCGCCGAACAGGGAGCGCGCGAACATGTCGGCGCGTTTCGGGACGCGCGCAACGTTCACCTCGTCGATATAGGTGGTGGGATCCTCCACCCGTTTCAGCGTCTCGAACGGATGCGGGCCGTCCATGAAACGGCGCTTGGCGTAGGGATCGCGGCTGGCGGCGCTTTTGGCGTGGGCGCCAAGGCCCAGACGGTATTTCAGGCCCGGTGCCTGGCCCGGCGCCAGCGGCAGACCGGCGGCCAGTTCCAGCGTGGTGGTGACGGCAGCGATGCCAAAGCGGCTGCCCAGGAAAGGATTGATGAGGACGCCGTCTTCATAGGTGGCAAGGCCCGCCTGCACCGCCAGCCGGCCCAGATGCACATCGGTGGCGGCACCGGTATGGGCGCGGGCCTCCCATCCCAGCAGCCGGATGTAATTGGCCAGCGTCACCACCGTCTCCGCTGCCCGCAGGCAGGCGCGCTGCTCCTGCGCGCCCGCCAGCCAGTCGGTGCCGTCTTCCCCTGCTTCGGGGTCGCGGGGGAATTCGTAGACATAGACCAGCGCGTGGCTGTGGTGGCGGCAGTCCGCGGGCGGGGCCTGCATCGCCTCGCGCAGGTTTGCCATTACCACGTCGATGCCGGAGGCAAAGGTCTTGGTCTGTTTGGTGCGCAGGGTTTCGGCCAGCGCCGCCACATCCGCGTTCACCAGCGGCGTCTCCAGCCAGGCGCCGGAAGGTACTGCGCAGGCGCCCGCCAGGGAGGCGTCGCAGAAATAGCCGAAGGCCTTCAGGTGGTCGGTGCGCTCCTGCGGGCTGGCAGGGATCTCTGCGCGTTCTTTCTTGACCAGCCCTTCGCGGGTGGCGTCCAGCACCGCCTGATAGTCGCGCATCGCATTAACGAGGGACAGCGGCGCATCGGGGCGGCGGAAGCTGATCTGGGCCGGCGCCGGGAGCGCGTTCAGGTCCGCGGGCGCCGCCTGGCGCGTCAGGGTTTCCATTGGATAGGGCCCCAGATGCACAGGCCGGTTGCGGTAGGAAAACAGTTTGCCCATGGTTGGCCCCCGGTGAATTACAGCTTGGCGACGATGCGCGGCTCGTCCTCGAGCAGCTTGGCAGCGGCCGCGCGCAGATGGGCCAGTTCCTGCCCCGTGAGCTTGGCCTCGAAATAGGCCGCGTTTTCCTGCGCGATTGGCAGCACCTCTGCCAGGGCGGCCTGACCGCCCGGGGTCAGCCGGACCTGGATCGACCGGCCGTCCCGGGCGCCGCCGCTGCGGGTGATGAAGCCGCGCGCCTCCATCTGCCGGAGCGTGCGCGAGGCGGCGGTGCGGTCGATGCCGATGAAGCCTGCGATCTCTGACGGGGCGGTCAGCCCCTCTTTCCCGGCGGCCAGCAGCACACACCACATCACCCTGGTCAGGCCGAACTCCGCTATCCGCTGCTCAAAGCGGCGCTCGATCACACGGGCCAGCATGGTCACCTGGTAGCCCAGGGAGCGGTGAAGATGAAATGGAAGGTCAGACATGATAATTGACAGTGTCAACTATCTTATTGACGCTGTCAATTATATTGCCGGGAGACCGCTGGTTTCGCATCTGACGTGCCACGGCCGCCTTGCGCTTGACCCTGCCTGAGCGGAGAAAACCGAGCACAGCCAGCTGTACGCACCCCAGGGTTGCGCAAAAACACCGGAAAATCGCCCTGCCGGGCGTAGAGGAAGCGGCTTGTCCCGCCTGCCCGCGGCAAGCACGAACTCCGCAGCGAACCCTGCAAACGTATAATAAATAATGACAATAAATTGCCTCTCAATTCCTCCTAAGGGACCGGAAACACGTTATAGCGCGCACCGAAGCGTCTGAGGCTAGAAAGAGAGTGTTTACTTTCCCGCCCCTAAAATTCCGATCACTCACCCTAAGATTGAAAAACGGACGCCTATTGAATGACCCTTTTGCATCAGCTGCCGCGTTTGATGCTCGCCGGGACGATCTGCCTCCTGGCTCTCAGCTGGCACGCCCCGCCGCAGGCGCGGGAAACCGGCGGCCCGCTGACGGCGGCCTTTGTGCCGGTGCCGCCGTTTGCGCAGCAAGGCCCGGATGGCGCCCGAAGCGGCTTTCTGATCGAATTGACGGAGCTGATCGGCGCGGAAACCGGTGTTGCGATCCGCTATCTTGACCTGAAAACCTCGCGTGAGTTCATCCGCCGGCAAATTGATGGCGGCACCCAGATCATCGCCGGTGTTGCGCGGCTGCCGCCGCTGGAGGCCAGCAATGTATTCTCCTCGCCGGTGGCATCCGAAACCCTGCGCCTGACGGTGCTGAGCCGACGGGCCGCAGCGCTGGCCGGCCGCCGCAGCGGCCTGCGGATCGGCATTGTGCCGCCTGCGGCCGGCTCAGCCGTCCAGGATCTTCTGGATGCGAACAGCCCTGTGGAATTCGCAACACCCGAAGCCGCAGTGATGAACCTGCTGACCGGCGGCGTCGATGCGGTGCTGATGCCTGAACCCGTCGTCTTTTCGATTGCCAGGAACGCGCAGGTTGACGCCCGGATCAGTTTCCTGGACCCGCCGGTCCGCGCGTTCGACCGTTATGTCGCCCTGCACAATAGCCGCGCGGACCTGCTGCCTGCGGTCAACGCCGCTTTGGCGCGGATGGAGGCAGATGGCCGCCTGCCGGCGCTGCGGCAGAAGTACTTTCTCGATATCCCCGAACCCGCCCCTGGGGTGCTGACTGCGGGGGTCTATCACAACCCGCCCTACCAGACCGTGGAGCCAGGCGGCAGGTTCTCCGGGTTTGCCGTGGAGGTGCTGCGCGGCCTGGCAGACCGGGCGGGCCTGATGCTTGAATTCAAACAGATTTCCCTCGCTGAGCGGCAGGCAGGCCCGGGGCCCGGCCGCTATGACCTGCTGCCGGAGCTGAGGATCACCGGAGAGCGGCGCGGCATGATGGACTTTACCCTGCCGCTGGAGCAGGTGCCGGTTTCGCTGTTCACCCGCACAGGCGAAACAGAAGATATTGCCGGACTGGCAGGCCTGTCGTTGCGCCGGGTGGCAGCCCTGCGCGGCAGCCCCGCCCACGAGTTTGCCGCAGACCGCCAGGGCATGCTCCTGCTGGCAGAAGATACTGCGGATGCCGTGCTGGACAGCCTGTTGCAAGGACGCGCCGACGCCATTCTGGCGCCCGCCGCAGCAACCCGGGCTTTGGCCCGGAAGCGGGGCGCCGAGGACCGGATCGAGGCCGCCGGCCTGCCTGTTCTCAGCGTCGCGCGGGCCCCGGCGCTACGGTTCGGGCTTGGGTCCGTCCGCGACCGGCTGAATGCGGTCATCCCGGGATACCTGGCCTCCAGCGAGTTCGCCTGGCTGCGGGAGAAGTATTTTGGCCCGCCGGCGTTCTGGACCCGCCCGCGCCGCCTTGCTGCTGCGGCAGCGGCAGGGGTTGTGATCCTGGCGCTGGCCGGTTTTCTGGTCTGGCAGCATCAGCGCCAGCGGCAGCAGGCGTATGAGCGCCAGGCCCGGGAACTGGAAATCGAGCAGACCCACGGCCGCCAGCTGTCGGCGATGGTGAACCGGCTGGAGACCACGAGCCGGCAGCTTGCGGAATTCACCTATGCGATGTCGCATGACCTGAAGGCGCCTGCTCAGACGATCCGCGCGCTGCTGGCGGAATTGCGCGCCACGTCCGGCCGCCGCCTGGACGGCGACGGGCAGGAGATTCTGGACGACCTGGACAGGACCAATGCGCGTATGGCCCGGCTGGTTGAGGACCTTCGGGTCTATGCCCGCTCTGCCGATGAAAAGCGGCCCGCTGTGCCCGTCGATCTGAACCGCGAAGCCGAAGCTGCGGCCGCAGACGCCGCAGCTGAGATCGCCGCCGCCGGCAGTGTCATCAAAACGGCTCCGCTGCCCGCCGTGGACGGCAACCCGGAGCAGCTCAGGACGCTGTTCCGGCAGTTGATTTCCAACGCCGTCGCATACCGCGACCCGGCGCGCGGCAGCATGATCGAGATCGGCCGCGGCCCGGCAGCCCCGGCGGGATGGGTCAGCTTCACTGTGCGCGACAACGGGATCGGCATCGAACCGGAGTACCACGACCGGATTTTCGGGCTGTTCAAACGGTTGCACAGACACAGCGACCATCAAGGGTCCGGGATCGGCCTGACACTGTGCCGCCGCATTGCGGCCAACCACGGCGGCAGTATCGAAGTTGAATCACGGAAAGGGGCCGGCAGCGCCTTTACTGTGACGCTGCCAGAGAAAGCAGAGATCCGCAGTCACGAAATCCAAAGGCTAAGCGACGGCGACTAAGGCCGCCTCCAAGGGCAAAAGCGGGTGACGGCGCGCAGCGCGCGGGCAGCCTGCACCGCTGATTCTGCTGTCTTTTGCCGCTGTCTCCTGGGCCTGGCCGCACCTTGCGGACGGCCACCGGAGCGCTTGCCCCTGATCCGGACATAGGGTGTCGGGCAGTCCTCGCCGCCTGCATGCGGCGCAATCCATGACTGCACGGCCCCCCGGCACGCACACCCTATGTCCGGCAGGCAGCCCCCCCAAGGGCTGGCACGGCAAGCCCGCGGCGGGGCTTTGACCGTGCGGGCATGCCGCACCCCCATCTTTACACCGGTGGTTTGCCCTTGATCGCGCGGGCGATCATCGCAATGACGAACAGTACCAGGAAGATGAAGAAAAGAATTTTTGCAATACCGGCGGAAGCGCCGGCGATCCCGCCGAATCCAAGCAGGGCGGCGATCAAAGCGACAACCAGAAATGTCAGTGCCCAACCAAGCATATTGTTACTCCTCTTAGCAGGGCTGCCAAAGACAGCAGCCGCTAAACCAACCCGGCAAGGCTGCGATTGTTCCTTTTGCCGGTCTGCAGCGGCGCCAGCTGAGCCAGGATCATCTGGGTGGACACAGGCCGGGCAAGCACCGGCCACCGCAGGCACGGCGAGTGCGCGTCCAGCTCATTTTCGGCGGTGTCCCCCAACAGAACCAAGCGGCCGCCACGGCCCTGAACGGCCCTGTCGAAGTGGAGCCGGGTCACCAGCTCGGAGCCCGCTTCGATAAAAGCCACAGCAATCCGGCGATACCGCGACAGCGCCGTCAGCGCGGTATCGTGCGCCGTTTGCACGCTAAGTTCGGCGGTCGGGTCGAAGTCCATCACCGCATCGCAAATATCACATGTTACCAGATAGTTCCTGGACATGATCAGATACACATGCGAGCAGCCTGGAGAGAGCATTTCCATTGCACCAGCCTCCCTATAGGCTTAGAGTGTGTAACGATTTCCCACCGGGCGCATTAAACTGCGACATAGCTGCCAAGGGAGCGCCATGTCTTCGACTGCCTGCCGCGAATGCCCATTGCGAAAACGGGCCATATTCACGCCGATGTCGCGTGAAGAGATCGTTTTCACCCAGCAGTTCAAAACCGGGGAACTGGTGGTGGATGCGGGCACGACCATCCTGCTGGAAGGCTCCAACAGCCCGCAGCTGTATACCGTTCTCAAAGGGATGGGCACGCGGTACACGACCCTGGAAAACGGCCGCCGTCAGGTGATCAACTTTCTGTTTCCGGGGGATTTCGCCGGATTGCAGGCCGGGCTGATGGGAGAGATGAAGCACTCGATCGAGGCGACCACCCCGATGACGCTGTGCGTGTTCCGCCGCACCGCACTGTTCCAGCTGTACGAGCTGCATCCGGAACGGGCCTATGATCTGACGTGGATTGCCGCGGTCGAGGAGCATTTCCTGGGGGAAACCATCGCCTCGCTGGGGCAGCGGTCCGCCGCGCAGCGGATCGCTTGGGCATTGGTGCGAATCTATGAGCGGCTGAAGGCCGTGGGGATGGAGGCGCACGGATCAGTGCCGCTGCCGTTCAAGCAGCAGGACCTGGCAGATGCCCTGGGCCTGTCGCTGGTGCATACCAACAAAATGCTGAAAATGCTGCGGGACAAAAATCTTGCCCAATGGCAGAACGGCAGGCTGAAGGTCAGCAACCTGCCCGCACTGGCCACCGTGGCGATGATCGACTTGGCCGCGCCCGAACCGCGGCCGCTGATCTGACGGCACGGCGCAGCACCGCCCGGGCCGCTGCCTGGACATCTTCACCCTCCTATGAAACTTGACTTGGAGCTCGGTCCCGGCCGCAGGCGGGCAGCCGGCCTGTCCGGCTTTCGCGCGGCCCCCATGCCAGCCTGAGTCCCCCTTCGCCCCGCCGCGGCCCCAAGCTGCCGCCTGAACCGCAGCGCACCGGCGGTGAAAACTCTAAGCAATCGTCCCGGAACCTTTCGCCGGGCTTGCGGGTTGGGCCGGTACAAATCGCAACTGAAAGGACACGGCATGCTGTACTGGGCGCTCGTTTTCCTGGCCGTTGCAATCATCGCCGGCATCTTCGGGTTTGGCGGCATCGCTTCGGCCTCTGCAGGGATCGCGCAGATCCTGTTTTTTATATTCCTGGTGCTGTTTGCAGTG